>DUQS01000069.1 GCA_012837685.1 Bacteroidales bacterium | reverse complement strand
CTCAACGGACGTGTTTTTGTATTGGGCGGACGCTATTTCGGAGGCTCACTGACAACGGGATTTCTATTCGACGATATGTTAGAATACGACATTGCGCGCAATAAATGGCTGCTCGTCGGACACTTACCACAAGGCGGTCGCGAAAATATGGTCACTTTCGCTATCAACGGCAAAGGTTATTTTGGTTTAGGCGAAGATGCAAACGGCAACATTTTAAACGATATTTACAGTTGGAACGATTGACTAAAATACTCATAGGAGCGCTGTTCGGACTTGTTGCATTGCCGACTTTCGCATGGAAACCGTGGCCCTTGCCAATGGACTCCGCCGATTTGCGCCGAGACACGCTACTCTATGGCGGCGAAATGCAAACCGTTGCCGCTTCGGGCACGTATGCACCGTTTTGGTTTACAAGCGACCGTTTCGGAAGCATTTCAGAACAACCGTTCAGTGGCAATCTCAGCCTTTATTTCGGCAAAGAACTGACACGTCCCAATCGCTGGTTCGATTACAGTTTCGGCATTGAAGGAGTCGGACGAGTTGACACAAAAAAAGTTTCCGCATTTTTGCAACGTTTCTATGGTCATGTCCGTCTCTATATAGTGGATATCACTTTAGGAATAAAGCCACAACAGTATGGCAATCAAGATGAGGAACTGTCGAGCGGAGGCTTGCTGTTTTCGATGAATTCGCGTCCTATGCCGCGCATCACCATCGGCATTGACCAATACACACCATTTCCGCTTACCTACGGTTATTTGGAAGTGAAAGGCGGACTAACGCATGGCTGGTTTATTGACAATGTGTATGTTAAACATTCCTATTTGCATCACAAATTTGTAGCCGGACGACTGGGCGGTAAATTGCCTGTAAACATTAGTTACGAATTTCACCATGCGGCACAATGGGGCGGAAAATCGCCCGTTCACGGCGATTTAGGTAATTCGTTCCGTAATTTTTGGAATGTCTTTTGGGCACGTTCGGGAGGGAGTACAATCAATGAACAAATTAACGCATACGGCAATCATATCGGGTCGCAAAATCTCGGTATTGATGTCAAATGGAAGAATTGGAAAGTGTCGACTTATTGGCAAAGTATTTTTGAAGACGGTCCGGTAAATATTATGTGGAAAGCTATGAACATTTCAGACGGTTTGTGGGGCGTTTCCGTAAAGCAAACACGCTGGCCATTCATCAGCAGTTTGTGTTACGAATTTATAAACACCACCGACCAGTCGGGGTCATTCCACGACAAAGACGGATTGGTGTTCGGCGGCGACGATAACTATTTCAATAACAGCGTTTATCGCAACGGTTGGAACTGTTTTTACAGAACCATCGGCACACCATTCATCACATCGCCGATATACAACGCAGACGGTAGCATAGCAACGCTAAACAACCGTACAATGGCGCACCACATCGGTTTAAAAGGCAATATTTACGGCTACCGCTACCGTACGTTGGTAACATACGCCGAAAATTACGGACTATACAACGACGGCGATGCACTAAAATCAACCAACACCGCCATTTTGTTGGAAGTAAAAAAACAGTTCCCCAAAGCGTGGAACTTGGATTTTTCACTGGCTTTCGGAGCCGACATCGGTTCGCAATTCGGCAATTCATACAGCGTGATGTTTTCGGTAACCAAACGCGGTATTATAAAAATAAAAACTAAAAATGAAAAATTAGAATCTAAAATCAAGACAAAACACAACAAATAATTGCAATGTTCAAAATTAAAAATATAAAATTATGACTTTCACAGAATTAAGTAACAAAATTTTTAACGAATCGGTAACAGATTACCACAAAACCGATTTTATTGACACGCCTATCAAGAATCCGTATGCCGTAAAAAGCATCGAATACTACCTGTACCTTAAAAATTGGATTGATACGGTACAATGGCATTTAGAAGACATTATTCGCGACCCGAATATTAATCCGGTGGAAGCCTTGGCGTTGAAACGCCGCATTGACAAATCGAATCAAGACCGCACCGATTTGGTAGAACTTATTGATAGTTATTTTTGGGACAAATACAGCCAGACAAAGGCAAAAGCAGACGCCAGCATCAATACGGAGAGTCCGGCTTGGGCGATTGATAGACTGTCAATTCTACACCTAAAAATTTACCATATGGAGCGCGAAGTAGAACGCACCGACGTATCGGCGGAACACAAAGCGCAATGCACGGCTAAACTCAATGTACTATTAGAGCAAAAATCCGATTTATCGACAGCCATCGACCAGCTATTGGCTGATTTTGAAGCCGGTAGAAAAAAAATGAAGGTGTACAAACAAATGAAAATGTATAACGACCCGGAATTGAATCCCGTTTTGTACGGACAAAAATAACAACGTTGGCAAAAATCCTTATCATACGTTTTTCCGCTTTAGGCGATGTAGCTATGACTGTACCTATTGTCCATGCTTTGGCAACAAGCTACCCAACACTTAACATTACCGTGCTAAGTCGCTCCATGTGCCAACCGTTATTTGCGCATTTACCCAATAATGTGCACTTTTCGATAGCAGACCTACATGGCAAACACAAAGGGATACAAGGATTAAATGTATTGCTGAAGGATTTAGATTACCGTTCGTTCGATTATGTAGCTGATTTTCACAATGTATTGCGTTCTAAGTGGTTACGTTGGAAATTCTTCCAAGCAGAAAAAAAAGTGGCTGCTATCAACAAAGGTCGCTACGGAAAATGGATGTTGACGCGCAAAAAATGTAAACGTTTCGTACAACAAAAGACATCGTTTGACCGCTATGCCGATGTGTTGGCAAAATTGGGATTCGCCGTACAACCGACTTTTACGTCAGTATTCGACAATGTTCTCAAACCAATTACTGAATGGACAAAACCTACTGATAGTCATTGGATTGGAATTGCGCCATTTGCCAAACATGTCGGGAAAATTTACCCGATTGATAAAATGGAACAAGTCGTGAAACTTTTATCGCAACAAAATAACACTATTTTGTTTTTTTTCGGCGCAGGTAATTCGGAACGCACTGTTTTGGAAGATTGGGGCAAACGTTATAAAAACAGTGTGTCGTTGGCAGGTAAAAGCAACCTTACCAAAGATTTGGAAGTAATAAATCAGCTTGACGTTATGGTATCAATGGACTCCGCCAATATGCATTTAGCATCTTTAACAGGAACGCCTGTCGTATCAATTTGGGGTGCAACTCATCCTTACGCCGGTTTTCTGGGTTGGAAGCAAAAAGAAGAAAACGCTGTACAATTAGACTTAAAATGTCGTCCTTGCTCCGTTTTCGGCAACAAACCTTGCCATCGCAGCGATTACGCTTGTTTGAACGACATCACACCTGAAATGATTGTAGAACGTATAAATGCCAACCTGAAATGAAAGTGGTAGTAAATCCGAAATATGAGTCATTACGGCACTTCGTTGTTTCGCTACCTGCCCTATTCGACACTGAAGGGGATATAATATACAACGCTCGCAATCAAATAAAAGTTTTCACTTTACCCGACGGAACGCGCATCAACGTCAAACGTTACCGCAAACCAATTTTCATTAACAGATTAGTATACAGTTTTTTACGAGAACCTAAAGCTGTCCGCGCCTATCATTACGCCCTACGCTTGTTGAAACTTGAAGTTCCCACACCGGAACCCATTGCCTACATTTTAGAACAGAAATGCGGTCTGTTGGCATACAGTTTTTTAATTACCGAACAATCTCCACTTCGTCGTATGTTCTACGAATTTGGAACCGGAACATTGGTCGGACGCGAAAATATTGTAAAATCTTTTGCGCGTTTCACAGCCGATTTACACCAAAAAGGCGTTTACCATAAAGATTATTCACCGGGGAATATTTTATTTGAAGTAACTAACGGTGTTCCTGAATTTACACTTGTGGACATCAATCGCATGGAGTTTGGAACTGTAAACATGGAGAAAGGTTGTCGCAATTTTGCCCGATTGTGGGGAAAACAAGATTTTTTTGAAATGATAGCAGCAGAATATGCTACAGCGCGCAACTTCGATGTAGCACAATGCACAGCACTAATTCTTAAATATCGACACAATTTTTGGAAACAACACAACCGCAACCTGTTCGATTATGAATGAATATTTGGTAAATATTGTTATTCCGCTTTACAAAGCCGACTTAACGAACGACGAACAAAAATCGTTGGCACAATGCTGTACGGTTTTAGCGCACTACCCCATTACGTTGGTAAAACCAGAATCCCTTGACGTGTCGCCCATTCTTTCTCAATATCCACAACTGCAAACTGTCGCTTTCGATGACAGCTATTTTGGCAGCATATTCGACTACAATCGCCTGATGATGAGTACTGTTTTTTACGAAAAATTCAGTTCGTTTACCTATATTCTTATCTATCAATTAGATGCCTACGTATTTCGCAACGAACTTGAAATGTGGTGCCAAAAAGGTTACGATTACATCGGTGCGCCTTGGTTGTTAAAAGAAAAATACAATCATACCATTTTCAAACCATGCTTGGTTGCAAAAAATCTTTTTTACCGTCTGAAAGGAAAACCTGCTCGCCATAAATTACTTGGCAACAAAGTTGGTAACGGCGGATTTTCATTACGAAAAGTGGCATCGCATTTAGCAGTTACACAACAATCAGGCACAATCATCGACCATTTTTTGAAATTGAGCGAAAAACATACGGAATTTAATGAAGATGTATTTTGGGCAACACAAACACCCAACTTTAAATTTCCCGATTACAAAGAAGCCGCTGCTTTTGCGTTCGATTTACATCCAGAGCGGGCTTTCGCATTGAACAAACACAAATTACCGTTTGGTTGCCATGGATGGAACAAAGACAATCGGCAAAAATTTTGGCAAAATTATATATAATGATTATCGGATTTGATGCAAAAAGAGCTTTCCACAACCGCCGAGGATTGGGAAATTACAGCAGGGATTTAGTACGGCAATTGTCGAACTATTTTCCTAAAAACCGTTATATCCTTTTCAATCCTTCCGCGAGAAATTGCGTAGATTTTACATATCCAACTAATACACAAATGGTTATACCTACGGCACCAATTTATCGCTTATTTCCATCACTTTGGCGAACATTTGGTCTCACAAGCGACATTAAGCAACAACAATTGGATATTTATCACGGATTGAGCCAAGAATTGCCATTCGGCATTGAACGTACAGGCGTAAAAACGGTAGTTACCATGCACGATGCCATTTTTATGCGCTATCCGCAGCTTTATTCGGCAAGCTATCGTAACATATTCATTCGTAAAAATCGTTATGCCTGCCGTATTGCCGACCGTATCATTGCTATCAGCGAACAAACAAAACAGGATTTGATACACTATTTCGATGCAGATGAATCAAAAATTGACGTTGTCTATCAAGGTTGTAATGCTATTTTCCGCACAAGAACCACCAAAGAAGAGCAGCAACAAATAGCCCAAAAATACGATTTGCCGAAACATTTTATACTAACCGTAGGTGCCATTGAACGGCGCAAAAACACCGCTTGCCTTTTAGAAGCAATGCATTACGGTAAATTTGATTGTCTACTTGTAATTATCGGACAACCAACTAAATACAAAGCCGAATTGGACACATTGATTGAAAAATACAGTTTACAATCGCGCGTTTTATACCGTCACAATGTCATTACATCCGACTTGCCTGCAATCTACGCCATGGCGTCCGTTTTTGCGTATCCTTCCGTTTTTGAAGGATTTGGCATACCCATATTAGAGGCTTTGTGCACTGCAACGCCCGTAATTGCTTCCACAGGAACATGTTTTGAAGAGGTGGGAGGAGCATCTACACTATACGTTGACCCGAACAATCCGCAACAATGGGCACAGGCTATCAACACTGTTTTAACGGATAATGCTTTAAGAGAAAAAATGAAGGCAGACGGATTAACTTTTGCTGACAAATTTTCGGATGCCACTATTGCCGACAATATAATGGCAGTCTATAATAAACTGAAATAAGATGATAACACAAAAAGAAATTTGCGGCGTGGTTGTTTGGTATAATCCAACAACAGACAATGTGACCGCCATCAATACCTATTTGGAAAACATCAGCCACTTGTTTATTGTGGACAATTCCACTACGGATAATAGTGCGCTGATAAACACATTGCCGAACAATAAAATAACATACCTGCCTAATTTGGAAAACTTGGGCATCGCAACTGCTCTGAACATTGGCTGTGAAGCTGCTTTGAACGCTAATGCCAAATGGATTCTGACAATGGATCAGGATAGTAAGTTTGACCGATTTTCGTTGTCAGATTTTATAACCGAAGCCAATCAATGTCCAACTTTCGACAAAGTCGGCAT
>DUQS01000068.1 GCA_012837685.1 Bacteroidales bacterium | reverse complement strand
AGCGTTCTTTGTACAATACACCGGTAACGAAAACTTCACCAAACAGGCACAATCCGCCCCCTCGCCTGCACCACTGTTGCCAACAAAAGCCACAGCCGAAGACGTGGATGCATATTATGAATTGGTAATGACCAGCCCCACTTACACTGAAAAAACGGGCATTATCATGGCAAGCGACGGTAGCATTAACTTGTATGAGTTGAACAAAGACCTATTGTTGTTAGATGCTTGGGGAAAGAACTACCCGCAACTCTTTACCTTCGGAGCAAAAGGGAAAAAAATGGCATTCAACCATATAGCAAAAGCCACACAAACAGTAATGCAAGTGGGTCTTTATGTAGGCGAAACTGAAACGTACACCTTCTCGCTGAATAAAAAAGATGAATCTGCTCTCAGCGTCATACTGAACGATAAGTTGCTCAACAAGGAAACTGATTTGCTTCTCAACGACTACACGTTCAACGCAACTACCGGCTACGCCAACAGCCGCTTCGAACTGATTATCAACCGTAAAGCAGACGGTACAACAGGCGTTTTAAACACTACGGATAATGCTGTACAGTTTACACAAAATAATGGCAAACTGATAATTTCAGGGGTTGAACCCGGCACCGAAATACGTCTGTTCGATATGGCAGGACGCTGCTTACATCAAAGCAAGGCACAAGAAACCACTACTTTACAATCCTTGCCCAGCGGCATATACACCGCTGTTGTAGGCACGGAAGCGCACAAAATAGTGGTGAAATAAACTGAAATACTCTATTTAAGTGATGAAACGATAGTGATAGGGTGGCTACAAAAATCATCCTATCATTTTTTTATCCCTAATCTAAAATACAAAATTGTTCAATGGCTATTTAAATCTTTTTGCTACCTTTGTACATTATGAAATTTGTGGTAAATCATCCTAAAATTGGTACTATCGAAGTACGGTCACGCAAAGAAAATCGACAGATTTCTTATAAGGTTTATGCCGACAAAGTGAGTATCACTTCTCCCGTTTTGGCAATACCGACCTTATTTCCTTTGCCACAAGATAAAGAAAATTGGATAATTGAAACACAAACGCGACTACAGTCAAAAATGCGCGACTACCGCTTAACGGCAGCAGGTTTACACACTTCGCACATTGATATTGACATTCAAGCATCGAATTACATAAAGACCACTTTCGCCACAGAAACATCACCGCAAAAAATGGTTATTTTTCACCAGCCGCATATTGTCCTTTCGGAAACTAAAAATCAGAAAATTCTGTGGAACATTATTACACCATTTCTCAAAAAGGAAGCAGCCATACTACTGCCCCAACGATTGGACGAATTGGCTAAAATACACCACTTTACATATCAAAAAGTCAGCATCAACAGCGCAAAAAGTCGTTGGGGAAGTTGCTCGGCAACAGGCAAAATAAACCTTTCGTGCTACTTGCTTTTGTTGCCCGACCGACTTATTGATTTCGTATTAATTCACGAACTGTGCCACACTCGCGAAATGAACCACGGAAAAGAATTTAAACGCTTGATGCGCTCTATTTTTCCCGACTACGATTGTCTGAACAAAGAGCTAAAAAACACAACTATAAAACCCATCTAACAACGTCATTATGAATTGGAACCAACTCCTCTCCTCCAAACGTTTCGGCATGGAAACATACAGCGGTGGCAAACACGACGACCGCAGCGAATTTCAACGCGACTACGACCGCCTCATTTTTTCAGCACCATTCAGACGGTTGCAAAACAAAACGCAAGTATTTCCGTTGCCCGGCAGTGTTTTTGTACACAACAGACTGACTCACAGTTTGGAAGTGGCGTGCGTTGGACGTTCTATCGGCAATGCCATTGTGCCCAAACTCAACGAAAAATACCACAACAGCATCCAATTTATTAATGACATCGGTGCTGTTACATCGGCAGCTTGCTTGGCACACGACTTGGGCAATCCGCCTTTCGGACATTCCGGCGAACAAGCCATTGCCACCTACTTTTCGGAAGGTAATGGTAACGTTTTCAACGAGATGATGACTACTGAAGAATGGGCGGATTTAACTCATTTTGAAGGTAATGCCAACACGTTTCGCCTACTGACGCACCAATTTGAAGGACGCCGTAAAGGCGGTTTTGCTCTTACCTACTCCACGTTAGCAGCCATTGTCAAATATCCTTACGAATCGCAGTTTGCAGAAAAAAACAAAATAAAATTCGGATTTTTTCAATCGGAAAAAGAGTCGTACAAACGCATCGCCGACGATTTGGGCATTGTCAAAGACCCCGAAAACAGTAATCGCTACGCCCGCCATCCGTTGGTCTATTTAGTGGAAGCTGCCGACGATATCTGTTATTTGGTGATGGACATTGAAGACGCACACAAACTGAAAATTATCACTACCGAAGAGACGAAAGAGATTTTGATGCAATTTATGACAGAGCAAAAACGACAACACGCAGCAAAAATATTCGCTAACGTCCACGATGCCAACGAACAAATCGGTTATTTGCGCTCTGTTGTTATTGGTCTTTTGGTTGACGCTTGCACTCAAACCTTCATCGAAAATGAAGAAAACATACTCAACGGCACATTCCGACAATCGCTTATCAAACAGATTGACACGCCTCTGAAAGAAGCCTACCAAAAAGCTTCAAATCTCTCAAAGGAACGTATTTACAGTGCTTCCGAAGTGTTGGATATTGAATTGTCAGGCTACAAAATTATTACTATGTTAATGGACAGTTTGATGGAAGCTGTGTTCCACCCCGAAAAATCTTATTCAAAACGTCTGCTGATGCGCATTCCGTCACAATACGCCACCAGTGCGCCCACCCCTTACGGAAAAGCACAGGCGATTTTAGATTATGTATCGGGAATGACCGATATTTACGCCCTCGATTTGTATCAAAAAATAATGGGAATGAGTTTGCCTACCCTTTAACGAAGTAAACACACGCAATTTAAAACAGCAAAGTACCAAAAAAGTTCGGTTGATGAAAATTGGGATTTTCGCTTTCAATCGGATTCCAACTCACATAGTGCTTCAGCGAAGTGGCATCAGCGCATTTGTAAAAATTAGCCATCAATTTATCAGGCAAATGGTCGGCATTAATTCCGATGAGTGAAAAAGGAATAGAAACTGTTAAATCCCACTGAAACAAGCCTTCAATTTCTTCGAAAGGTTTGGTACCAATTGACGGATAACGCTCTATTTGCGCCATTTCGGAAGGTGAAAGCAACTCTTTGTCCGTTCGTTTTACACGTTTGGCGGCATAACACGTACCGATGCAATTAAATTCAAAATTAAAATATTGGGGAGAATTGGGCAGTTTACAGAAAAACTCCACGCAACTGTCTTGACTAACAGGTTGTTGGTCTGCGTCATGCACAGCACGCAACAAATTGCCTTTTACAGCAAATTTTATGTACAACCGTTCGGACGTACGCGCCAAATAAAAGAAAGTAATCGGTTTGTAGGGAAATTTTTCCTTCCAATTAACGGAATCGATGCTGCCACAAACGCCTTTTTCATCAAGCAAATCGGCAATTTGTTCCAACTTTAGTTCTGCAAATTCAGGACACAAAGGAATTTTCAGTTGTTTCATAATCTTCTTTACCTATTCACTTATTAGATTAAAAAAAAGTGTGTCAGTTTAAAAAGAACAGAAACATTTTATTTCAATGTCTCTTTGAGGCGTTTCGGCAATCGCTCAAACACCAAATTGTACGAATTAAGCACCAATTCCAATAGCAATTTATCGGACACGTCAGTATCAAAAAACACGGTGTTCCAATGTTTTTTATTCATATGCCAGCCCGGAATAATGCCTTCATAGGCTTCGCGCAACATTATTGCCTGCTCTGGTTCACACTTTAAATTAACACGAGTAGCATTTCCCAAATCCACCAAAGCAAATATTTTTCCGCCCACGCAAAAGACCAAAGTTTCGTCATCGAACGGAAACTTTTCTTCCGAAAAAGGTAAGCTCAAGCAATAATCGCGCAAATTCTCGATATTCATAACCTACAGCACAGTTATTTCAAATTGTCCGAACGTTATCACATCACCGGATGTTAATTTGGCACGTTTGCGCAATTCTACCGCACCGTTACGCAACACAAGACCCTTTGCCACAACAGTTTGCGCCTCACTTCCCGATTCCACTACATTCATCACTTTCAGCAATTGAATGAGCGGAATAAACGTTTCGCCCGTTCGTAATTTAAAATTCAGTTGTTCCATGATTTTTTAATACTCGAAAACACCTTTTCCTTGCCGAACAACACGCATTTCTCCGTCCGTACAATCAATTACCGTTGAAGGCTCTGTTCCACCCTCACCGCCATCAATTACCACATCAGCTAAAAATCCATATTGCTTTTCCAACACATCGGGAAAAATTTCGTAATCGCCTTCTTCATTTTTAGGAACGGAAGCCGACATCAGCGGACGCCCAAGTTCTTCGAGAATCATTTTTACGATGGCATTGTCAGGAATACGAACGCCAACTTCTTTGCGCGCTTTGAAAAGTTTCGGCAAACAATTCATGCCATTCAGAATAAACGTAAAAGGTCCCGGCAAAGCCGATTTCAGCACCTTAAACGTAGCATTGTCTATTTTTGCGTATTCGCTCACCTGACTCAAATTGGCACACACAAACGACAATCGAGCTTTGCGCGGATCCAATCCTTTGAAACGACAAATTCTTTCCACCGCCGAAGAGCAATAAATATCGCATCCGAAAGCATAAACGGTGTCTGTCGGATAGATGATAACGCCGCCGTCTTTCAGTATTTGGACAACTTTTTCTACCGCTTTTCGGCTCGGATTGTCAGGATAAATTTTCAGTAACATCGGATTAATAAAGTTTATAGGTCGTTTTGGTAACTCGAAACTGCGTGCGGCGATTGATTTGGTTTACTATTTCCCGTTGCTCTTCGGACAAGTTTTTCAAAAACGGTTCATTCAGCACATCGCCGACTTTCAAAAATTTGTACCGCTCTGCTAAAGCTTTATCTACTTCCACAGGCATCGATTCGCCAAATCCCTTTACAGTAAGACGGTCAGGGTCAATACCTTCCTGAATTAAATAATCCACTACCGATTTAGCGCGTTTTTCCGACAAATCCATGTTGAATTCATCGGTACCCAGCACGTCGGTGTGCGCTGCTATTTCAATAGCTATATTCGGATTATCCGTGAGCATTTTTACTAATCCTTTCAGAGCTTTTTCTGAATCCAACGTCAATGTCCATTGCCCGAATTCGTAGAAAATATCATCAATTTGAATCGGTTTATTAATGGAAGCAAGTTTAAAGTTGGCTTTAAAAAGTTTGCTTTGATTCAAATTTTGAGTCGTTAGTTTATTCACTTGATTCAGGTAGCCGCGATTGGAAGCCAACATCACATATTCGGTGTTCGGATTAAGTTTAATTCGGAAAGTGCCGTCTTTTTTCGTTTTCATTTTCACATTCTGTCCATCGGTTCCAACCACTTTTATGGTAGCATCGGACAGCGCTTCACCTTTTTCATCGGTTACTTTGCCTTCAACGGCATAAGTCAGTTCCGGCAAATCAAAACTCCAAATGCGGTCGTAACCACGACTTTGATTGCGATTTGACGAAAAAAATCCACGTTCAGCCTGCCCCTCGAAAGTTATTCCAAAATCATCGTACAATGTATTAATAGGCGATTTCATATTTTCCACTTTCCAATTACCCAATGAATCGGCTGTCGCTTTGTAGATGTCAAGCCCTCCAAAACCAACATGACCATTGGACGAAAAATAAAGAGTGCCGTCGTATCGAACATACGGAAACATCTCATTGCCTTCCGTATTTATTTGATTACCAAGATTTTCAGGAACTCCCCAACCTTCATCAGTCTTTTCGGCGCGCCAAATATCCTTTCCTCCAAAGCCTTGCGGATTATCCGAAACAAAATAAAGGTACTTCCCGTCGGGCGACACAGCCGGATGAGCAACAGAAATGGTACTATCTTGAAATAATCGAATGTTTTTCGGCGCTGTCCATTGTCCGCCCGAACGTTGCGATGAGTAGATTTCGGCACCTACGGCTCCGGCGGTCGAACGGCAACGGGTAAAATAGAGTATTTTGCCGTCAGACGAAAAAGAAGCTGCGCCTTCATCGTCTTCAGTGTTAAATTCACCTTCCAAAGGCGACAATTCTTCCCATTTGTTCATGGCGTTTTTGCGCGCTACAAACAAATCATTGTTCGGAACACCCGTAATAGAGCTGTTTTTACCTTTGGTAGAAGTAGTTCCGCGATTGGAAGTAATAACAATGGATTGTGCGTCCGTTCCCATAAATGCCGGCGCAAAATCGGAATTACGGCGAGAATTTAGGACATCGGCAGGCTTTATAACATAACGTGTAGGCGTTTTTTTCCAAACCGGCACTTCTATAGTTGCCAACAAACCTTTTTGTGCCAATTCACTCTGTGGATGCCCTTCTAAATAGATGGTGTAATTTTTTCGTGCCTCCTGATAGTTGCCCAAAGCCTGCAACGAAAGCGCATTATTAAGATAAACCGTACTGTCCTTACATTTGTAGCGAATAGCCTGAGCATAAGCTCTTGTCGCCTTTTTGTGATTATTGATGATGCGGTAACAATCTCCCAAACGTAAATTTACATTCGCTCGTTTATCCCTTTCTTTCGATGAAATACCCGATTGAGCTTTGCGGTACAAATCAGCCGCTACATAATATTCACCTATTTCGTAACGTTTGTCGGCTTTCTTCAGTTGTGCTTCAACACCACAAGAAATCAACAAAACACTGACAGACAGTAAAATGACTATTTTCGAGATGATTTTTTTCATAATTATAAATGGAAAAGCAAATATAATGATTTTATTTGGGTTATAACGAAAAAAAACGGCTTCTTCGTATAAGAAACCGTTAATAAAACTATTATTGCGTGCTATTTATCTCGCTGAAATGCGTGCAACAACGCCGTTAGTAGTCGTCAACACCCAATCGGTATCGGAAATCGGAACTAACGTATTGATGATACAATTACCAAGTTTGTGTTTCCAAAGAATGGCACCATCTAAAGCGCGCACCGCCGTAATTTCGCCGTTTTTAGTAGCCGAAACCACTACTCCGTTACGTTCTACAGGCATACAAGCATTATGGTCGTATCCGTAGGCAGCATCTATTTTCCAAAGAACTTTCGGCGCATCAGCCGTAGCATCGATGGCTACAATACTGTCATTCATACAACGGCTGTAAACACGCTTGCCGTCTTCCGAAAGACCAACCGTTTCGCGTACCTGATGCGCATTAGTGCGCCACACTTCACGACCGGTTTCCACATCCAAAGCTGTAAAAAAACGGTCGGGTGCAGTTATAAACACTTTACCATTGCTCACAACAGGACAGACAGCCGCAGGCGAAAAATGCAAGCGCGGATGCCCGTTGTTCCATTTCCACACCAAATTGCCGGTCACTTTATCCAAAGCATATAAATTGGTGTCCCATGCGCCAAAAATCACTTTATTGCCAGCTATCACAGGGCGCGATTCTACATAACCTTTCAGTTCTTCAAAAATCCATTTTTGTTTACCTGTGGTCAAATCCAACGCGCGAAAAGAACCGTCGCTGCCACCAATATAAACCGTTCCGTCTTCGATGAGCGGTGAACCGAGCACGGCATTTTTAGTAGCAACACTCCACACCAATTTTCCATCGTTCTGGTCAAGACAATAGATGTTGTAATCGCAAGAACCGAAAACAACTTTACCATCAGCCACCGCAGGCGTATTGGCAATGCGGTTACGCGTTTTATATTGCCACAACAATTTACCCTTATCCAACGACAGACAATTGAAAAAGCCTAAATCATCGCCGTAAAATAATTTATTGCCCAATACTGCCGGAGAACCGTAGATACCTTTTTTAAAGTTTTTTGTCCACACTTGTTTCACTTTTCGGAAACGCTTGTTGATGGAATAATCGGGGCGAGGAAACTCTTTTTCGTTACCTTCTACATAAAAGCGTTGCTCCAAAGGCAATGAGTACCAATGGATTGGCATTTTACCGATTTTTTTCTCGTAAACATACAACGAATCGCGTACATTGAAAATGGTGTAACCGCCCAACTCATCTTTGGAACGCAATGTGGAGCGCAAAAGAATCCCAGGAATGCCATCGTAACTAAAAACAAGATTGCGGTGATAATGTCCGCCAAAAAACGCTTGTATATTGTAGCGGCGCACCACATCGGTCAGTTCGTACCAATTATCGACATCGCCCGACTTAAGCGGATAGTGCGTTACCAAAAAAACCGGCTGTTTTTTGCCGACTCCTTTTAGTTCCCTTCTCACCCATTCTATATCTTGCGGCGCAACGTGTCCATCGCCCATTTTAATTACGGGACCGGTATTGAAACTCAAAAACAGGTAGCCGTTCATATAGATACGGAATTTATCATCGCCGAACACGCGAGCAAAATCAGTCGCACCCGATTCCGACCACTTTGTTTCGTGATTGCCCGGAATAGCAAAATACTTGCAATTCAGCCTGTCCAAAATAGTTTTTACCTTTTTCAGCGATTCATAGTCGCCTGTTTCAGTCAAATCGCCCGTAACCAGAACAAACGCAATGTCGTGTTGATTGTTTAAATCCGTTACCGCATTGATAAGGTCGCTAGTGGACTCTTCATTGGTCATTGATATGTGTAAATCGGTAAAAAGCGCAAATCGAAAACTACTATCGTATGATTGATTTTCATTATTAGTCGATTTGCCTTGGGCAAAAAACAACGTAGTCGCCAGCAACAGCGCTGCTATAAAAGAAAAACGTTTCATATTTTTGTAGGTTATTTAAACTTGCTTTTTTATACTATTCCGTATAAAACAACGGAAAAAGTGTTTTTGGAGTTATTTCAATCTACTTTTTTCATACTGTTCCATCGCAGCCAAACTCATTCCTGTAGTTGAGAAACCGCCGTCATGGTACAAATTCTGCATGGTTACCATTTTGGTGTAATCGGAAAACAGCGTTACGCAATAGTTGGCGCAATCGTCAGCCGAAGCGTTGCCCAAAGGCGACATTTTATCGGCAACATCGTAAAACAGGTCAAAGCCGCCAACGCCGCTACCGGCAGTCGTTACAGTGGGCGACTGAGAAACAGTGTTGATGCGCACGCCCTTTTCAGGTCCGTAAAGCAAACCGAAATTGCGAGTTATCGATTCGAGAAGTGCCTTTGCATCAGCCATATCGTTGTAGCCCGTAAAAGCCCTTTGAGCAGCAACATACGTCAGAGCCACAATAGAACCGCCTTCGGCAATAGCATCCAACTTGCGCGCTACTTGTAGCATTTTATGAAACGACACAGCTGAGATATCCAGCGTTTTTTCAAAAAATTCGTAACTCAAATCATCATATTTTCGCCCTTTGCGCACATTAGGCGACATACCAATAGAATGTAACACAAAATCGATTTTTCCGCCCAACAACTGTTGCGACTGTTCGAAAACTTGTGTCAAATCTTCCACACTGGTGGCATCAGCAGGGACGACAGGCGCATTCAACTTCTCTGAAAGACGGTTTATTTCGCCCATCCGCAAAGCAATCGGCGCATTGGAAAGTGTGATGGATGCACCTTCGGCAACCGCCTTTTCTGCTACTTTCCACGCAATGGATTTTTCATTCAATGCACCAAAAATAATGCCACGTTTACCCTTTAACAAATTATTGCCACAATTTTCATTTTGCAGCGTATTAACATTAGTACTCATAATATCTATTATTTTTAAAAGTTATACTTGGCAAAGATACGATTTTTTTCAGAAAGCAAAAAAACGAAACAATTAGTAAAGTTGAACGTTGCAAAGCTATTTAAATTTTTATATATCCTGTTTTTTTCTATTTCACAGGTTCAATATGTATAATCACCTGTGTACCATCGCCATATTTTTCTTTCAAACGTTTTTCTATGGATTGAGTTAATTTATGGGAATCGTTCACCGACATCGCACCATCTACTCGCACATGTAACTCTATGGCAAAATGGGCGCCCAAACGGCGAGTTTTCAAATTGTGAAGGTCGCTCAAACGCGAATCTGACATAATAATACCGATTATTTCGTCTTCCAATTCTTTAGGCAACGAGCGTTCGAGCAGTTCGTTCAAACCATTCTTTACTAAATTATAGGCAACCTTGCCGATAAACAGACTGACAATAACAGCCGCTATCGGGTCGAGCACTCGCCATTGTTCACCAAGAAAATAAGCACCGCCAATGCCTATCAACGTACCAATGGACGAAAAAGCATCGCTGCGGTGATGCCAAGCATTAGCCTCCATAGCAGACGAATTGACACATCGCGCCGCAAGAATAGTGTACCAATAAAGTGCCTCTTTGACAACTATGGAAACGGCTGCTGCCACCAACGCAATCAATCCCGGACGGTCGATAACCACACCATCAACCACTTGACGAATAAGTTCGATGCTATTAATCAAAATGCCTACACCAACAGCAAACAGTGCCAATCCGATGATGACCGTTGCCAAAGTTTCGTATTTTCCGTGACCATAGTCGTGCCCTTCATCTTTCGGTTTAGCAGACACTTTTACAAAAGCAAGCACTACAACATCGGTTGCAAAATCGGATATAGAATGCACCGCATCGGCTATCATGGCACCGCTTCGTCCAAAAATACCCGCTAATAATTTAGCAATAGACAAAACCACGTTTGCAAAAAAACCAACCCAAGTAACTTTATAAATTGTTTTTTCACGATTTCCGGTTTTCATATTCATTCAAGTTAAAATTCAGACACTACTTTACTTAAAATTTACACTAACTTTTCTATCTCCATATTCTTTCATTGTTTTTTTCAAGTTACAAATATAGTTAGTTTTGTCTAACTAATGAATAGTTTAGAGATGTTTTTTTCAATTTTTGTATCAATTTTTCAAAAACCAACAATTTTTAAAAACCACAACAGGTAACTTTTTTGTTAATTTTGACTACATTTGCAACTTAAAAATTGTAAACTATGCGCATCTATATCGAATTGCTTTTTTTCGTCCTCATTGTAGCTTATTTACCCACTGCTGTATTTTATTATAATTGTAAACGTATTCGCCGTTCCGTTGCGCTCTCCATCGCACTTTGGGCGTTGCCGAGCATCTTTATCGTTGCATTTACTCTACTCCACTTCAAAATTGGCGATTTATCTTCCAATATGCGCTATATACCATGGTTTATTTGGGTATTCGTAACTCTGTTTTTCCCTGCCAATATCTATTGTCTTTTCTACGTTGTCGATAAATTAGTAGAACGATTTATCAAAAAACGCTTCATAGTCTTACGCTGCATTGGTGGAATAATCGCGGTGATTACATTAATCGGTCTTGTTTTCGGCATGTGCGACCGTAAAACGCTAAACGTGCGCCGTATTGCAATAGAGATGGAAGACTTACCACAAAGTTTTAATGGATTAAAAATTGCACAATTATCCGACTTACATTTAGGAAATCTCAGCCAACCTGAACGCTATTTGACCGAAATTGCCGAAAAAACAAATGCCGAAAATCCCGATTTACTTGTGTTTACAGGCGATTTAATCAATCTGTACGCCAGCGAAGGCGACGGACTTGACACACAATTAGCCACTATTGATGCTCCGTTTGGAAAATTTGCCGTGCTGGGTAACCACGACTACGGCGATTATGTGCAATGGCGTACTGCTGACGAAAAAGCGGACAATTTGCACAATGTGAAACAGCTCTACAAACGTTTAGGATTCGACCTGCTGATAGACGAACACCGCACTTTGAGAAAAGATTCCAACGAGATAGGCATTATTGGAGTACAAAACTGCGGACAACCGCCTTTTCCCTGTTACGGCGATTTGGGCAAAGCCACAGACGGAATTTCTACGTCATTCAACATACTTTTGAGCCACGACCCGACACATTGGCGTGCTGAAATACTGAACCATGAAAACATACAACTCACTTTAGCCGGACACACGCACGGTGCGCAACTCGGTTTCGATTTCGGCAAGTGGAAATGGTCGCCTTCACACTGGATTTTCGAAGAATGGGACGGGCTCTACCAAGATGACGAACAATTTTTATTTGTCAATCGCGGTTTAGGTTTTGTAGGTCTTCCTTTTCGCCTCGGAATGCGTCCCGAAATAACCATTATCACTCTCTATTCCAAAGAAAATTGAGATTTTTTCATCGAAAAAGATTTTTTTTGATGTTTTCATTTGGTGAATTGAAAAATAAACTCTAATTTTGCAACGCAATTGCAACGAGCAGTTGCGTGAATCACAATTCGCGAAAATAGCTCAGTTGGTAGAGCACAACCTTGCCAAGGTTGGGGTCGCGGGTTCGAGTCCCGTTTTTCGCTCTTGTTTTATAGGCAGTAACGACTGCCTATTTTTTCTCAAAAAAAGAATTGCCCAAATGGCGGAATTGGTAGACGCGTTAGTTTCAGGGACTAGTGACCGCAAGGTCGTGCAGGTTCGATTCCTGTTTTGGGCACAGTGCATAAAAGCGCAAGTGGTGAAATTGGTATACACGCTACTTTGAGGGGGTAGTGGACATTAGTCCGTGTGAGTTCGAGTCTCATCTTGCGCACTAAACAAAAAAGTTCCCAAAATGGGAACTTTTTTGTACCTGCTGTCATATAATTTATTCGTCGTACACCGACAGTTGACGCTTAAAAATTTCGTCCAACGACAATTGGAACGTTTCCGTGTTAGCAATCCCCTTTATTACCGACAATTTTTCAAGGATAATGTGTAGCAAATGGCGATTGTCGCGCGCATAAACTTTAATGAGCAACGCATATTTGCCGGTGGTATAATGGCATTCCACTACTTCGGGAATTTGCTTTATAGCTTCCACCACTTCCTTAAAACAGGTCATGTCTTTAATGATGATGCCGATATAAGCACACGTTTGATAACCTATTTTATAGGTATCCACAACAAATTCAGAGCCTTTAATCACGCCAAGTTTCGTAAGTTTTTGAACACGTTGGTGGATGGCAGCCCCTGAAACATTACACTCTCGCGCCACTTCCAAAAAAGGAATACGGGCGTTTTTAGAAATGAGTTGCAAAATTTTTTTGTCTAAACTATCAATTTGATGTCCCATGGTATTAATTTTGTTTTAATAAAAAACGGTTCAATTTTAGACATCAAAGGTAGTGATTTTTTTAAAAAATAAAAAAAAGAATAAATATTTCTTTTTACACGTCTATTTGTGTCTTTTTGTGTCTTTTTGTGTCTTTTTGACCTGTTTTTTTGAACAGAAACCGAAAAAACGGCGGGCAATCCGAAAAAAAATAATAT
Organism: Bacteroidales bacterium; assembly: GCA_012837685.1. Classification (GTDB taxonomy): domain Bacteria; phylum Bacteroidota; class Bacteroidia; order Bacteroidales; family Paludibacteraceae; genus DUQS01. The sequence continues at coordinate 50,930 of DUQS01000068.1, read as the reverse complement.
CTTTGTTTCTCAAAAATATCAAACTTCCATTTTAACTATGAAGATACTGTTTCTGTGCGTCGGGAAAACTAACGTTTCCTATTTTGAGGAGGCGACAAATATGTATGCGAAACGCCTGAGCCACTACTGTTCGTTTAAAATAGAATTCGTTCCCGATGTGAAAAATGCAAAAGCACTGTCGGAACAAATACTAAAAAAAATGGAAGGCGACGCTATACTGAAACAGATAGAAAACAACGACACGGTAATACTATTGGACAACAATGGCGTGGAATTTTCGTCAATGGATTTTGCCAAATGGTTGGAAACAAAACGCACACAAGCGGTAAAACGCATCGTGTTTGTTACCGGTGGAGCATTTGGTTTTTCTGAAGAGGTGTATCATCGCGCCGACGGTTTACTATCGCTATCGCGCCTCACATTTTCGCACCAAATGATTCGCCCGATGTTTGTAGAACAACTCTACAGAGCAATGACCATCATTAAAGGCGAACCGTATCACCACGAAGCTACTTTGTGGCAAAGCACTTATAATAAAATGAAATAATGCCATGAAATCGTACCGACTAAAATTAAGCCTTATCTGCATGGCGTTTTTCCTGACGGGAGCTTTGGGCTATCTCTTCGAACACGTTTACTACCATTCAGGAAATCGGCTGATTCCTTTTGAAATTTTCAAAAATGAATGGAAAAACAAAGAAGAAGAGACGGAGAAAACGTTAGATAAACTTTCGGAACTTATTGCCGACAACCGTTTGGAAGCAGTAACAGAGTTCGATTTCAAAAACCACGACATCGGTTACTACATTTTTAAAAACGATAATCTCGTCTATTGGAGCAATAACCAACTGGGCATTCTCACACTGACGGATTTGAAAAACAACCATTTTTGCGCCTTAAGCAACGCCTATTGCGTAACTAAATCGCGGACTGTGGGCGACTACACCGTTTTGGGTGTAATAAAAATCAAAAACAACTATAAATCAACTAATTCATACATAAAAAACAATTTTGCCAAAGGATTTCGTTTAGACAGTAATATCGGGCTTAACGCCTCTACACCCGATAGTCCTTATGCCCTCACCAGTAACGACGGTAACTACCTCTTTTCTCTGGTCTATAAAGACGATATTGTGTCCGACGACATTTATGCCTACCTAAGTCTCACTTGTTGGTGGCTTTGTGTCGGTTTCTTTTTTCTGTCGTTCTACAGTTTGAGTGTTTGGGCGAGCAAACGAAGCAAGCGCCCATTCCGAACCTTTCTGTTCATTTTGGCAATTTACACAGCTATTGTATCGGTATTGCTACACATCAACGTTCCCCATATTTTATTTGGAACAACTATATTTTCGCCTATCTACTACGGTTCTGGCACACTATTGTCGTCGCTGGGACATTTGTTAATAGTTACCGTGCTATTTTGTACTACTATCGTCATTTTTTATTTTCATATACCGCTGAAAATCGTCCAAAAAAAAGATTATCGCTCCATTCTTTATATCGCTTTTGTACAGATTTTCTCCATCTGCATTTTTTGGGTGCTTGTTTGGCTTTTTGCCGACCTTAACGACAATTCCAGCGTGGAATTAAGCCTCTATTCAGTTGACCATCTTTCACCCTATTCGGTTATTGCTTATTTACTGGTGCTCTGTTGGATAACAGCATTTGTACTACTTCGAGACAAATGTATCGCTTTGATAAAAGTTCGTACAACTTACGGACAATTGGTAATACAAAACATTGCAATAGCGGCGGCGATGGCTTTGCTGATGGTATGGTTTAACAGCACTTTTTTTGCTTTCACTTTTATTTGGTACGGCGTGCTTTGCTGCGTTATTGACTCGTTCCGTTTTAGCAAAGAAAAACCTCTGTCGTACCAAACGCTGGCTCTGACGGTATTTGTAGTCAGCCTTTTTGTGTCGTGGTTCATCTATTCGCGACAAGATCAAAAACGCATTGACAAATACCAAATAGTTGCCGAAAATATGGTGATAAAAGGCAACGGCTCCTTCGATATTGTTTCCGAAAGTATTTTAAAAGATGTGGAAGATGAAATAAAGAACGACGGCAATTTGAGACGCTACCTCGCCTACGGCAACAAAAAAATAGCAAACGAACAAATTGTGCACTACCTGACCAAATATTATTTCAAAAATTATTGGGACGCTTATAATATTAATGTACAAGTATTACCAATAACAGACCAAAACAACAACCGCTATAACAAACTAATATCCAACGGAAGCGTAAAACTCTATAACACAAACTATTTCTATTGCAGTAATCAGAAAGATAATCCGTTCGACTATTTGGGTGTATTCAGTTATCCGAACCCGACCGACACCACTATGCTATATGTAGAACTTTACGCCAAAGAGAGAATAAATTACGGCTATTCCGACGCTGTTTTAGACAAAAGCGAAAGAGCAAGATTGAATATTTCTTCGGCAAAATACGAAAAAGAAGTGTTACAATGGCAATGGGGAAAGTTTGAATATCCCAACCTCTACTCTTTTCCGAAAACCATGAAAAACGGTATTGCTTCGGTGTGCGTGGACAAACACAAACATTACTTCTTTTCTTTTCCTAACGACACACACATTGTTATCAGCGAAGAGCGTCCCAACGATTTTGTGGCATACATACTGTTTTGGACTTACATCTTTTCCATCTATTTAGCCATTGTATTTGTCGGCAAATTCGTATTCATGCGCATCCAAAAGATACAGACAATCAATAGTCTATTCACAAAAATAAGAATTCAATTCATTTGGTACATCGTAGCTTCGCTTGCCGTGGTTTTCTGTATCTCCATTCTTTACATCAACGAACAAAATTTTTCTTCGCAGCGCAAACACCAAATGACCATTACCAAATACATAAAATTTGAATTGGAACGTTTCATAGTCGATAATGATTCTTTGCCAAGTAAAACCGCTATTAACTTTTTCCTTCACGACCTCTCGAAGCTCTACGAAACAGACATTCATCTGTACAACGCTTCCGGAGAATTAATATCCACCTCTGTACCGTACATTTTTGCCAAAGGATTTGCCAGCACACTTATCAATCCTAATCCCTATTTCGGCACCAACAACCACGAATTGATACAGACCGAATATATAGGCAGTTTTAAATATTTAGCTTCATACTTACCGGTAATAGACACAGACGGTCGCATAGTAGCTTATGTCTGCTTGCCGTCGTTTTTAAGCTACAAAAAATTAGCTAGTAACTTATTCAATCTCTTAGCCATTTTCTTGATCATCTACTTTGTTTTTATCGTATTATCGTCAATTATCGGCGTCTTTCTGAGTAAACGTCTTTCGCGTCCCATCAAAACTATCGAAGAAAAGTTGCGTGCAGTAAAATTGGGCAAACAGAATGAAAAAATCGATTATCAGGCAGCACCCGATGACGAAATCGGTATGCTGATAGTACAATACAATCAAATGGTCGACCAACTGGCTGAGAGTGCAGAGCTTTTGGCGCAATCGGAACGTGAATTGGCTTGGCGCGAAATGGCGCAACAGATAGCGCACGAAATTAAAAATCCGCTTACGCCAATGAAACTCACTATACAACAACTGCAACGCGCCAAGAACATGGACAAAGAGACGTTTGACAATTATTTTGAAAAAACAGCGGGCGTACTGATAGAGCAAATTGACAACTTATCGAGCATTGCCAGCGAATTTTCTAACTTTGCACGTATGCCGGCTGCCAAATTGGTGCGAATTAACATTGTGGACAAACTTATCACAGTGGTAAATCTTTTTAAAAACAACTACGAAGAGACTGACATTGTTTATTTGAGCACCATTGAAAAAGCCTTCATAAAAGCCGATAAAGAACAAATGACACAACTTTTCAATAACCTACTGAAAAACGCCATACAATCCATACCGCCTGATAGAGACGGAAAAATACGCATTGAGCTTGATATCACACAAAATCAGGTGGTTATCTCCGTAAGCGACAACGGCACCGGTATTCCGCCTGCCGTACAAGCCAAACTGTTTACACCTAATTTCACCACTAAAAGCAGCGGTATGGGACTTGGATTAAGCATTGTAAAAAGCATTGTAACCACCTCGCATGGCGAAATTTCATTTACTACGCAAGAAGGCGAAGGTACAAAATTCATCGTCAAATTTCCTTTGGTGAAATAGGAAATAGCGACAATTATCATTAACTTAAAACTTCTAATTTGTGATAGATACCCATTCACACATCTACGAAAAAGAGTACGATTTAGACCGACAAGAAGTTGTTGAAAACGCTCGTCGTAAAAACGTCTCTCAAACAATTTTGGCAAATGTCGATAGCAGTACCATTGCACCCATGAAACAAACGGCACAAGAAATTCCCGATTTTTTTGCTATGGCAATGGGCTTGCACCCCACCAGTATTACCGCCAACAACATGACAACCGAACTTGAGCAAATACGGACAGAATTGGAAACCGGAAGTTACTGTGCCATTGGCGAAGTAGGTATCGACTTATATTGGGATAAAACCTACATAGCAGAACAGACACGCGCTTTTGAAATACAAATTGACTGGGCTATTGAGTTTGATTTGCCGCTTATTATTCACACACGCAAAGCTTTTGCGGAAATCTTCGCCAGTTTTGCAAAGTTTCGCAACAAACCACTACGCGGAGTGTTTCATTGTTTCAGTGGAGGTATTGAAGAAGCTAAAAAAGCTTTTTCAATAGGCGATTTTTCATTAGGAATAGGTGGCGTAGTTACCTATAAAAACAGTACCCTGCCAACGCTGTTAAAACAGATAAGTTTAGAACGTATTTTATTGGAAACTGATGCCCCTTATTTAGCACCTGTACCCTATCGCGGTAAACGTAACGAACCGCAATTTTTAGAGCAGATTGCCGAAAAATTAGCCGAAATTTACAAAGTTCCGATTGAAAAAATTGACGAAGTAACCACTAAAAACGCCAAAAAGCTCTTTTTCGGAAACTGAAAATCAAATATTAAAAAACTGATAATTAGACTTTTGTAAGATAAAAATAATTGTTAAAAAAAAACTTTCGTTAAGACTCTTTTATGTCATTTTTTTTTTGTAATTTGCACCCGTTTTTAACAGGCTTAAATTTGCCCCAAAGGAGAGATGCTCGAGTGGTTGAAGAGGCACGCCTGGAAAGCGTGTATACGCCTAAAGCGTATCGCGGGTTCGAATCCCGCTTTCTCCGCTTAATTTATTAACTTTTTATATTAAATCTTTTAAAAACAAAATTTTTATTAATTAAAAAACAAACAAAATGAAAAAATTATTTGCAAGTTTGACCATCGTGGCTGCTCTCATTTTCGGAATGAGCATGAATGCGGTTGCACAAGAAGCTGAAGCCGCTCAAGTAGCACAACAAGAGGAAACCGTAGCCGATGTAGCAGAAGAAGCTGTAGTCGTAGAGAAAGAAGCGGTAGTTGAAGAGAGTTTTCACAAAGCATTGAAAACAAAATTTATTGAAGGTGATGCCGCATACATGTCCACTGTGGCTTTCTGTTTGATTTTCGGTTTAGCATTTGCTATCGAACGTATCCTCTATTTGAACTTAAATTCTATAAACTCTAAAAAACTATTGTCCGACATCAACAAAGCAATGCAAGAAGGTGGCGTTGACGCTGCACTCGAAATTTGCCGCAACACCCGCGGTCCGGTTGCTTCTATTTTCTACCAAGGACTTTCGCGTTATGAAGAAGGCATTGACGTAGTTGAAAAATCAGTTGCATCTTACGGTTCAGTACAACTTGGTTTGTTAGAAAAAAACCTTTCTTGGATTTCGTTGTTCATCGCCTTGGCACCAATGTTCGGATTTATGGGTACCGTAGTTGGTATGATTCAAGCCTTTGACAAAATTCAACAAGCCGGTGATATTTCAGCTACTATCGTTGCGGGCGGTATTAAAGTTGCTTTATTGACCACCGTATTCGGTTTGATAGTTGCCATTATCCTGCAAATTTTCTACAACTACATTCTTTCCTTGATTGAAAGCATGGTAAACGATATGGAAGACTCCTCCATCTCTTTACTTGACATTGTAGTAGAACATTCAAAAACTAACAAAAAATAATTAAATTCCATGCTTCAATTCATTAACAAAATATCAAAAATATCGTTGTGGGTATTGTTCGCAATATCCATGGTGATAGGTGTGTTGTTCTTTGTTGGTGGTAGTACGCAAATTGATATTGCCGGCAACATGTGGAACAGCCCCAAATTCACCGATGCATTAATCTATTGGGCATACACTTTATGTATATTGACTGTTGTTATCACATTAGGTATCCAATTAATGCGACTTATCTTGAATTTTAAGAACGATTTTAAAAAAGCTCTTAATTCTTTAATCAGCATTATCGGTATCATCGGTCTGTTTGCCATTGCATGGTTCTTAGGCGATGGTGAAACGAAACTGGATATCATTGGATATGAAGGAACAGACAACGTGGGCTTTTGGGCTCAATACAGTGATATGTGCCTCTATTTAATATATATGTTTATGGGTGCTGTTGTTTTAGCAATGATAGGATCGTACATATACGTTAAGGTAAAAGATAGGAAATAATTTATTCAATAATTAGCATTAGCTAATTTTAATTTAAAAAAGAAATGGGAAAAAGGGAAGTACAAGAAATTAATGCAAGTTCGATGGCCGACATTGCCTTTTTGCTGCTCATCTTCTTCCTTGTTACCACAACCATGTCGGTAGACAGCGGTCTGTCGCGGCAATTACCGCCACCGCTGCCGCCTGATATGGAAAAACCGAATGTTGAAATTAAAGAACGTAACATTTTTGTAGTTCTCATCAATAGTCAAAATCAGTTGTTGGTTCAAGGAGAATTGTTGGACATTAAGCAATTAAAAACCAAAGCCAAAGAGTTTATTAAAAACGAAGCGAATAGTGTCAACTTACCGGAAATTCTTCCCGTGGAAGTAACTTTTGAAGGTGGAATAACGGAAACGGTAATGACTACTAAAAACCACATTATTTCGTTGCAAAATGACGTAGGCACACAATATCAAAAATACATTGAAGTGCAAAACGAATTAGTTGCCGCTTACAACGAAATACGTAACGAATATTCAACAAATCGATTTGGTTCAACCTATGCAGCACTCAGCGAAGAAAACAAAAAAGCTGTTCAGGATATTTATCCACAAAAGATTTCGGAAGCAGAACCTAAAAAATACGGAGGAAATAAATAATGGCACAAATTAGAAAAGGCGGAAAAAAAAAGGTACCAGCCATCAGCACGGCTTCACTTCCGGACGTTGTCTTCATGCTGTTGTTTTTCTTTATGGCTGCCACCTCTATGAAGGAAGTTACCTATATGGTAACCATGAGAATGCCGGAGGCTACTGAACTTCAGAAATTGGAAAAAAAATCGCTGGTTCGCTACGTTTACATTGGTGCCCCGAAACCGGAATTTCAAAAACGTTTCGGCACCAGCACTCGCATCCAACTTGATGATGCCTTTGCAGACGTCAGCCAATTGGAAGACTATGTAGTACGCGAACGCAGTGCTATGAAAGAGGAAGAACAAAACTTGTTGACCATTTGCATCAAAGCGGACAAGGACACCAAAATGGGCGTCATAACAGACGTTAAACAAGCCTTGCGTAGAGCCTATGCGCTGAAAATAAACTACGCCGCACTGAAACGTACCAACGTTTATTATTGATTGGAAAATCCAACCAAATAGCAACTAAAAATAGGGATAAGCGATGCTTATCCCTATTTTTTTACGTAAAACCACAAAACGAATAATCACCCGTTTTATAACTATTCTGCTTTAATTTGGATTTTCCGAATGCTTTTTGTCGGTTTTTCAAATAGTTTGATTACTTTTGTAGATTGATACTAAAAACAGCAAAACATTTATCATGTTAGGATTAGATACACTTGGACGGTATGTAGTGCTGATGAAACGAACTTTTACCAAACCCGACAATTGGCGTATGTTTGGGCGTCAACTACCGAGAGAAATGGTAAAATTGGGCGTCGATTCCATCGGCATCATCATTATCATATCCATATTTATGGGAGCCATTATGCTGATGCAAACCATTTTGAATACCGAAAGCCCATTCATTCCACGCTACAGCAACGGTTTAATTTTGCGCGACACCATGCTGTTGGAGTTTGCTTCTTCCATTATGAGTTTGCTTTTGGCGGGAAAAGTTGGTTCAAACATCGCATCGGAAATAGGCACCATGCGCATTACCGAACAAATAGACGCCTTAGAGATAATGGGTGTCAATTCAGCTAATTACTTGATATTGCCGAAAGTAATCGGTTTAATTTTGTGCATGCCCGTTTTGGTAACCCTTAGCGTATTTTGCGGTCTATTAGGCGGTTTGGGTATTGCTGTGCTCACAGACATGATTCCGATGGCAGATTTCATATACGGCATTCAATATGCCTTTATTCCTTACTACTTTACCTACTCTATTATCAAATCGCTATTTTTCGGGTTTATCATCGCATCGGTTTCATCGTTTTACGGTTACTACGCTTACGGTGGAGCTTTAGATGTGGGTCGTGCCAGCACTAACGCCGTTGTCAACAGTTCCATTGCCATATTACTGATGAATATTATTCTCACTAGAATACTGCTAACATGATAGAAGTCAAGAATTTATATAAATCGTTTGATGGAGAGATGGTGTTAAAAGACATTTCCGCCACATTTGAAAGCGGAATTATTAACCAAATTATCGGGAAAAGCGGCTCGGGAAAAACTGTGTTGATGAAAAGCATTATCGGCTTGTTTCCCATTGATAGCGGGCAAATTCTTTATCAAGAGCGCAACTTGCCGAATATGAACCGCAACGAACTAAAGCTGTTGCATCAAGAAGTTGGTATGCTTTTCCAAGGAGCGGCATTGTTCGATTCGATGACAGTAATCGAAAACGTAATGTTCCCGTTGGAAATGTTTTCCAAAAAATCAAAGCAAGAGATGATTGAGCGCGCCCGTTTCTGCCTTGAAAGAGTAAATCTACAACCGGATACGGTATCGCCACTGTTTCCTTCGGAAATAAGCGGAGGCATGCAAAAACGTGTCGCCATTGCGCGTGCTATCGCACTTAACCCCAAATACCTGTTCTGCGATGAACCCAATTCCGGTCTCGACCCTGTTACTGCATTAGTCATTGACCGACTGATAGAGGAAATTACCCAAGAATACAACATTACGACAATTATCAACACCCACGATATGAACTCGATAATGGAAATTGGAGCACACATCATTTTCATCGAAAAAGGTACCAAAGCATGGGAAGGCTCGAAAGAGGAAATATTTACAGCTAACAATGAAGCATTGGAAGACTTTGTTTTTGCTTCAAATCTCTACAAAAAAATACGCAAAACACAACAAAAAACTAAAAATAACTAGATATCAATTATTTAACCTATGAAAAAAAACATGAATTCTTTTAAAGGAGTATTGATGTTGTTGCTGATTACAATTGTAACTTCAGGAAGCGCAGTTGTAACATTCAGACCTATCGGTAGCAGTTACAACACACTGAAAATACGCTATATACGCGACTATGTAGATGCCAACATTGTAAACGACTATTCGCATTGGATAGAAATACAGGCTTACACAACATCGGGAACGAATGTTGCTCTTAATAAGACGGTAAAAGCCTATCGCACAGCTACTAACGAAGAGTTTACACTTACTAACAATGTCACTCAAGCCGGAGGCAATGATTTGGTAACGGACGGAAAAACGGGCAACGACCTCTACCCTACCACAAAAGGGACAGATTACAACGCCTATGTTGTGGTTGATTTGGGCGAATTACACCTAATTGCTTATCTCAAAATTTTTCACTATTATGACAACAATGTGATTAACTCGCGTGCTTACTACGGCACAAAAACTCAAGTATCAGCAGACGGAATTACATGGATAACCGTGTTCGACAGTCAAAGTTCATACGGCAATATTACCACAAATATGTATCGAGAATCGTCAAGTGGACGCACCATTTACATAGCTGACAAAATTTCGCGCAACGACAATATTACCGTGCTCAACTCCAATGACCGCATTACATTTCCAAAAATTACAGAACAGGTTACTGTGGATGGCAACACTTACACTTTCGCCAACTTTCATCGCGAAGGTTACGTCTTTAACGGATGGAACACCAAACCCGACGGTAGCGGTACACGTATAGCCGCCGGAACAAAGGCAATACCAACACAAAATATCTACTACGCCGATTGGACACCGGCTGCTTGTACGTTGACGCTCAATCCCAATGCAACGGAAGGAACAGAAGCTATACGCTACATACGCGACTACGCCAATGGCAATACCATCAACGACATTAATCATTGGATAGAAATAAAAGCTTACAACAGCAATGGCGAAAATGTAGCATTTAACAAAACGGTAAAAGCCTACACAGCCGAAGGTACTGAAATTACCATAGCCAACATTGACAAAATAGTTGACGGCGACACCACCAACACTGCCTACGCCGATGCCGGCACCTACAACAACTCCTATGTAGTAGTGGATTTGGGCAGTCCTCAACAAGTAGCTTACCTCAAAATTTTCCACTTTTGGAACAATGCACTACCACGCGCCTACTATGGTACAAAAACCGAAGTATCGGCTGACGGTATCAATTGGCACACCGTATTCGACAGTAAAAGTGTTAATGGAACGATAGGCGGAAAAATGTACCGCGAAACCCATATGGGACATACCATTTATTTAGGCAACAACGCATCTACCAACGGATTAGATAAAATTTCCGTACCTCAAGGCGGTCTCTTTGTGTATGACGCATACGAAACTTTTAATGGACGTAAACTGCCAACATTTACCCGTGAAGGCTTTGCGCTCAATGGTTGGAATACCAAAGCCGACGGTAGCGGCACCGCTTACCCTGCAACTCTATCGGTAGATGCAAGTGTATTGGGCAACAATTCAACACTATATGCACAATGGCGTTCTTATTTGCTCTCTATCAACCCAAACGGCGGAACTTACGACACTAAATCCGATTTACAGAACATAGATGTTGTTTCGTTGCCAATGCCTATCAATTTTCCAAAACATTTGACAAAAATTTTCAAATGCTGGAGCGGTAGTGGCGAAAAATATCTTAGTAACTACCAAAACATTCCTTGCTCGTCAAGCAACGAAACCACTTTTAATGGCACAGAAAGCTACACAATTGTCAATGGTAGCGATTATCGATTCAACGACAAATTTACGGTGAACGCATGGGCTTATATAGAAAAATGGACAGATAAAGCAACACGTCTGCGCATAAATGTTGATGCATTGAATAACGGCTTTGATATTGTGCTGAATGCTCAAACCACTAACCTCCGCTTCGAATATTACGGTAACGAAAAACGCATTTTTACTACTAACAAGGAGAGTAATACTCTGACCGATGGTTGGCACCAATTTACTCTTACTTACGACGGTGCTGTACTGCGTGGCTACATTGATGCAATCGAAGTGTTTAACAGTACACGTTCGGTAACTTCAACAACGGCGTCCGTTCACGGAACACCTTTCAATGGAAAATTAAAAAATGTGAGCATTCTTCATCACGCCATGACGCCCAGTGAAATCATCAACCAATACAATTATCCAAACACCGCTTATTACTTCTGCGCCGATATTGATGCCAATTTGAAAGCAGAATGGGAAGAGGGTTATACCATTATTTATAACGCCAACGGTGGAGCCGGAACAATGAGCAGTGTATCGTGCCAGCCCGACCAGACTTACACCTTGAGCGTTAATGCTTTCACTCGCCGACACCACACATTTACGGGATGGAACACCCAATACGATGACAGCGGCGATGCGTACACCGACAAACAAGCCATTACCAATTTGGTGGATCCCGGCAACACTATTACACTCTACGCACAATGGCAAGTTTCTTCCAAAGCATTGACAATCAATCCAAACGGAGGGTTATACAAAGGATCTTCAGACATTCACCATGAATTGATTGACTCGCCAACGCTAATCATAGAGCAACCCACACACGACTCCAAATCATTTTTAGGATGGAGCGGAACAGCAGAACCTTTCATTAGCAACTGTCAAAATTTCACTTCATCGTCATTTGAAGAAGTTACTTTCGACGGATCGACGGCTATATCGCTAAAACCTTACATTGCCAACTACAATTACGATAAATTTACTGCCAACGTGTGGGTGTTCAACGAAGATTGGTCTACATTTACCACATCCATAAACAACACCAACAGTTCACTAATAAGTTGTATGCAAAGCGGAGGATGGAAAATTTACGCCTCTAACGGCGGTGCTTATATCGGTTTCCAATGTACCACCAAAGCCGGTGAACAAACAGCGTTGATAAACAATTCCAATGAAGGTGCAAAAATGTGGAAAGATTTGGAAGCTGGTTGGCACATGCTTACTTTAGTATTTGACGGTACTAACATGACCGGATACTTAGACGGTCAGCAATATTGCACTCCTATAGCTATTTCGGGCAACATTGCACCAAACTACGAAGCTACTATTATGGCTATTGGCGGTGACCCCAATTCTACCGGCACAATAGAAAATAACAGCTACTTCAAAGGAAAAATGAAAAACGTGAGCATAATGAACTATGCTATGACGCCTGAAGAAGTAGACCGCCAATATAAAAATCCCAACACAACTTACTATTTCTTTCGCGACAAAGAAGAAACATTGACAGCCAACTGGACAATACGCCGAGCCGTCTCTATCAACACCAATGGCGGTACGTACAAAAATGAAACAGGTACAATCACGGAAACTATTACCGCTATACCGCAAGAAGTTTTCCACCCGACAAAAAACGGCAGCGCATTCTATGGATGGAATGGGACAGGTGAAAAATATCTGAGTAACCATCAAAGTTTCAAAACTTCGGCAGACGATGAAGTCAACTTTGACGGTACAACGGCTGTATCGCTTAAACCTTACATTGCCAACTACAACTACCAAAAATTCACCGCTAACGTATGGGTGTTCAACGAAGATTGGTCTACATTTACCACATCCATAAACAACACCAACAGTTCACTAATAAGCTGTATGCAAAGCGGAGGATGGAAAATTTACGCTTCCAACGGCGGTGCTTACATCGGTTTCCAAGTATCGACAAAAACAGCGGCATCAGTTGCTACCATCAACAAAGCGAGTGCCGGTGCGCGCACATGGGCAAGTTTAGAACCCGGTTGGCATATGCTTACCCTTGTGTACACAGGGACAAAACTAACCGCTTACCTTGATGGCAACCAATACTGCGACACGGTAGCTGTTTCGGGCAATATTGCACCAAACTACGATGCCACCATTATGGCTATTGGCGGTGACCCCAATTCCACCGGTACGATAGAGGACAACACTTACTTCAAAGGAAAGATGAAAAATGTGGGTATAATGAACTATGCCATGACACCCGAAGAAGTACGCTTACAATATCAAAATCCCAATATTGCTTACTATTTCTATCCGGGAAGCACGCTCACATTGGCAGCCATGTGGCAAACCGGCTACACCGTAGTTTACAACGCCAACGGCGGAACTGGTTTAATGAACAATCAGCCTTGCACTACCGGTCAAACCTACGTAACCACAGCTAACCAATTTGTTCGCGAAGGTTATAAATTTGCAGGATGGAACACAGAAGCAAACGGTACCGGTACGGCTTATGCTGTTGGTCAATCTTTCACCAACTTAGCTGTAAACGGTGCAACAGCTACACTCTACGCCCAATGGACAGCACTCCCCTACACCATTACTTACGACTACAACGACGGCACCTCTCCGCAAACGGCTACTTACTACGCCAATAACAACCTATCCCTCGCCGCTGCGCCCATCAGAGGCAACTACACGTTTGAAACGTGGCTGGTAACTTCAGCCGATGAAGGTACTTGGAAGTGGGGAAACAGCTACACAGCCGGTCAGAATGTAGGTCAAAACCAATATGGTAACGTACAACTGACGGCACTTTGGAAAAAAACACCCACAACCACCGAATATACCATGGGAAACAATATTTTTGCACTACAAGAAGGTTCAGTTTTGCGTTTCTATGGTATTCCATCAGGAACTACTAAAGTGCAATTGTACGATTTAGCCGGACGCTGTATTCGCTACTGCACAATCAACGACAATACGCTCAATATAAGCGAAATAGAATCAGGAATTTACCTGTGTACTATCAACCAACAGACCTTAAAAATAATTATCCGAAAATAAAATGTAAAAACACAATATTTGCAAAATAAAACATTAACAAAATGAAAAACAAAACATTAGCAAAAAAAATAGTATTAATGACCATAGGTTTACCTATGATTATCGGATGCTTTACTGCGTGTGAAGAAGAACAACAAAACATCGGAAAAACCGTCACGTTCAATATTTCCGCGCCACAACAGAAAAACGGTATCCAAACCAAAGCCGGCTTTAGTGAAAACATCGATGGTCTCTATCCTGTTGTTTGGGAAGAAGGCGACCAAATAAGGATAAGTCTCAACGGAGCAACAGACCCACAAGGAAGTTTTGTAGGCACCGTAAACGAATTGAGTGAAAATCAATGGACGGGAATTCTGCGAGCTACGCTTAACGACGACAACAGCGGTTCATACATCTTTAAAGCCGTTTATCCTGCGGACAACGACCTGACAGGCACTAATATCACTGTTCCCGTTACACAAACGGCACGCACCGACGCTCCCGCAAAAAACGCTATGGTACTGACAGCTGTAAGCGAAACTTATGGCGAATTTCCAAACGAAGCCACGCTCAACTTTGTCCACCAAACTGCTTATGGCAAATTGACATTAATCGACATACCTCTTGGTTTGACCACCGTTGAGAGAATTGTCATTACAGCCGATAAAAACATCGCCGGCAACGCTACAACAGCATCAAAAAGCATCACATTGAACCAACCGGACATTTCAAAACCCATTTGGTTTGGCTGTTTGCCTGTTTCAGGCATTGACAGCATCAACATCAATATCGTAACAGCGGACAATTCGTACAGTGCCACAATCCTAAGTTCGCACTACGACAAAGCCCTGTCGTTCGATAAAGGTAAAGTGAGCGAAATTCCTGTTGACATGGGTAAAGTAAGATTTCAGGAAGGAGAAATCAGTCGTGGCGTACAAATACGCTTGAGAGAAGCCAATAAATCGGGCGGGACAGTCAATCCAATTACTGCCAACGGTTTTGGTGTAGAATGGTCAATTACCAACTTCCAAAGCCTCGAACTCGATGCAGCACAAACTTACAATGCCGCTCTTTACACCGATGCAACTTGCAAAAATTGCGTCGTGGCTTGGGACTTTTTAGCCAAAGGAGGAAATGGCACGAAAGGTGGAAATGCTTCTAACCCCGTTTTGCTTTGGGACCCGACAAGTACATCGTTTAAAATTCAAAAATGGGCAGGTTTCTTCTTCTCAGGATTAGAACCGTCCACCACTTACTACGTGAAAGTAACAGCAGGAAATGGTGATTACGGTATCAAAAAAGTAACCACAGCCGCATCGAAAGTGGTAACAATGCCCGCTACAGCCGCTGTCGGAGACACTATTTTATACGAAGATTTTGGCGAAATGATTTGGGGCGGAGAAGCCGTCATCGGTTTAGCCGGTTACTCATCTACTCAACGCAGTTCACTCACCTCTTTACCAAAAGCCTCAGGAACAGACCCTTACAGTTCAGATGCCAGTATCTATTTAGTTACTTCCGATGTTAATATGGGACTATTTAGCACTATTGGCAAAGCAATAGTCGGCAGCAATTCGCGTCTGAAAACATGGGGACAAATAATTGAAAACACAACGGCAAATTCTCTTTTAGTTGGCCCCGGATACGTTAAATGCGGCGCATCGAGCATGACCGGCGAAATTGTTACGCCACCACTTTCGGCACTCACCGGCACTGCCACTATTAAACTTACAATCAGCTTAGCACCCTACTTTAGTGGAATAAGCACTTGGGATACACCGATTTACATTGTTGAAGTAATTGACGGTGGCACCTTTGCCGACACCGGCGACAAAGGCATAAACTACAATTACATATCGGGAGGTACGCGTACCGTGGTAAAAAAAGGGACAGCTCATAATACCAACGAATGGAAAGACTACAGTTTCATCATCAATAATGTAGAACCCACTTCGCGGATAGCTATCGGCACCTATCGCCCCGACGGTGAGGCAGCAGGTAGCGCACAACACCGCATTTACCTTGACAACATTCAAATTTCAATCATATCGTATAATTAAAACCATAAAAATACACTTGTATTATGAATACGTACAAATTTTTATTTTTAGCATCCGCAACAGTTTTATGTCTAACATTAAACTCTTGTGAAGAAAACTTGCCACCGCTTCCCGAAGCAGTGAATCCCAACGTTGAAGCCACCGCCGATGCTGCCGAAGGCAATACTTACACTGACGTACAACCAACAGTAATTGACCCGAAAAACAACGTGTACGGCTATATTACCGATAAAACAACCGGTAAAGGAGTTCCCAATGTTCCCGTTACAGACGGCTATCACTACACAAAAACCGACAAAAACGGCTGTTACCAATTTGTAGCTGACAGCAGGGCGCGCAACATTTACTACTCTACACCTGCCGACTACAAAATAGAAGTAAATACCAAAAAAATGCCGGCTTTTTTCAGTACGACACAACTTGACTTTACCAAGCAAAACCGCATCGATTTCACACTTGAAAAATTGAACAAAGATGAAACGAATTTTACCTTTGTAGCCATTTCCGACCCACAATGTAAATACACATGGCATGCCGACCGTTTCCGTGACGAATCCATACCCGATTTTCAAAGTACTTTTAATAATGGCTCGTGGAGAAACATCTACGGCATGACACTAGGCGATATTTTGTACGACGACCACTCGCTTTGGGGCACCATGCAATCGCTATTGGGCAACATTACTATCAACAAAGATTATGGCTATTTTCCCATTTTCAACTGTATAGGTAACCACGACCACAATTACAATTATGCCAATGTTTCGGACTACGCATCTACGATAACTTACGTCAATTATTTCGGTCCAACCGACTATTCGTTTAACCGCGGTAAGGCGCACATAGTAGTAATGGACAACGTGGTAGTGCACTCACTCGGCAACAACACCTGCAACTACTACGCCGGTTACAACGAAGAACAATTGGCATGGCTCAAAGAAGACCTTGCTTGCGTTCCCAATAAAGAGGAAATGTTATTGATTTTCGTAGGGCACATTCCCTTTCGCAACGGTGGTACGGACAGCGGTGGTAATGTGAACAAAACGCGCCATTACAGCGATGTGCTAAACTTAATGACTGACTTTAACGAAGCACACATTATGATTGGACACACGCACTACCCGCAATTCTACGCTCATAACGGCTATAAGACACGCAACGGACAACCTATTTTCGAGCATGTACACGCTGCTATTTGCGGCGGATGGTGGTGGTCAAATCTTTGCACCGACGGTACGCCAAACGGCTACGCCATCTACGAAGTAACGGGTAATACCATTAAAAACTACTACTCCAAAGCGACAGGAAAGAGTATCGCTGATAGCCAAATCCGCGTTTATAACGGTAACGAAACCTACAGCGACTTCACTTGGGATTGGGGTACCACATCGTGGACACAAGACGGTAATTCATTTACGAGTAACAATCTAAAAGGCAAAGTGATAGCTGATGTGTTTTACGGCGATGCCAACAATTGGAAAGTCGATTTAATCTATAACGGTGCCACATATCCCATGACGCAAGTCACCGTATCGCAACGCGACTGGAATACTTACTCGTTCTTCATCAACAAATGTGGACGAAGCATTACCAATACATCGTGGATGTCGCAAAAAATGCACTATTGGACAGTAACCGCGCCTAACGGTAACCCCGCAACGCTTACTAATTGGCAAGTAGTAGCCACACACACCATACCCGGAAGCGGCATACAAAACATATATACTACATCTACCATGCAGAACGGTTATAAAAGCTACATTTATACCAACGGCACCACAAGAACGGAATTCTAGCCTTTAGGCTTGTTAATAACTATTTTTTGCAGTTTCTACAAAATAATGTATATTCGCACAATCAAATAACACAAAACAATAACTCTAAATATTTACAATTATGAGCGAGAAAAAGAGGTACACCGACGAAGAATTAGCCGAATTTAAAGCTATAATTTTGTACAAATTGAAGAAAGCACAAGAAGAATACGATGAGTTGCGCTCCTATGTAAGCAACTCCGATGGTAACGACGTAAAAGACACTTCACCAACATTCAAAACATTGGAAGAGGGTGCATCTACCTTGTCAAAAGAATCGGCAGGACATTTGGCACAACGTCAAATGCAGTTCATTCAACATTTGCAAGCTGCTTTGGTACGTATTGAAAACAAAACTTACGGTATTTGCCGCATTACGGGCAAACTGATACCCAAAGAGCGTTTGCGCGCCGTGCCACACGCCACTTTGACCATTGAAGCGAAAGAAGGCAAAGTATAACAACAAGCAATAGCGCCCAAAAAGCCTTTTCCACGTTTCAGGAAAGGGCTTTTTTTGAAAAAAAATCATTTATGAGCAAAAAGAGATGGGTCTATCTGGTAATGGGAATAATTCTCATAGCCGATCAAGTTTTAAAAATTTTCATCAAAACATCGTTCACGCTGGGCGAAAGCGTTCATGTATTCGACTGGTTTCAAATCGTATTTGTGGAAAACCCGGGCATGGCTTTCGGTATCACTTTGGGTAGTAAACTGTTTCTCACGCTATTCCGCATTGTTGTCATTGCCTTTGCCATCTATTATCTGTATCTTTTAATACGCGATAAATACAAAACTTCGTACATTGTGTGTGTGGCATTGATAGTAGCCGGTGCGATTGGAAACGTCATCGATTCACTGTTTTACGGTCTCATATTCAGCGAAAGCACACCGTTTCAAGTCGCTGAATTGTTTCCCGAAGCAGGAGGCTATGCACCGTTTTTAATGGGCAAAGTGGTGGATATGTTCTACTTTCCGCTCTTTGTGATACCCGATTGGGTTCCATGGATAGGCGGCGATATTTTTTTCAGCCCCGTGTTCAATATTGCCGATAGTGCCATTACAGTAGGAATTATTATTCTTTTACTGTTTTTCAGACAAGACTTTAGCCTCACATTAGACAAATACACTAAACACAAAAAGAAGAATTGATGCCATTGTCCAAATTTCATAAAATTCTTTGGTGCTTGCTCGTGGCTTTTATCTGCTCAGCATGCTATATAAAACCGTTCAACGTGCTATCGGAAAAAGAAATGACGGATGTTTTAGTTGATTTGCACTTAACAACCGCAGCCGTTAACATCCGTGTACCTATTGAACAAAAAGCCATACGCCAACAGTACATCAACGCTGTGTTTGAAAAACATGGACTAACACGCGAAGAATTTGAAACTTCATTGGATTGGTACACAAAGAATTCCAAACAACTGAGTGCCATATACGATGCGGTAGAACTACAACTCACTCAAATGGAAACGGACGTGGACAATTACGTTTATCACCCCGAATTAAACCCCGCTAATGACACGATAGATACCATCAACATTTGGATGCGCCCCACACG
The DNA here is from genome assembly GCA_012837685.1 of Bacteroidales bacterium. GTDB lineage: Bacteria > Bacteroidota > Bacteroidia > Bacteroidales > Paludibacteraceae > DUQS01. Next base: position 31,234 of record DUQS01000068.1, on the reverse strand, counting down.
GTTTCACTATGCTCTGAAAGCGACAGATTCACTGCGTTTTGAATGGCATGACAGCAATTTTTTGACCAAAGGCGATAAATTAATATGGTCGTATGTGTTAAAACTATCAAAATCGGACACACTACCGGCACCGACTATGGAATTCGGCGTAAAATATACCGACGGCACAATCGATTCTATCAGACATCGCATGCACGGCGATACACTTAAAAGGCAAATTACCGTAACACACACAATGCGTTCGCAACCGATAAAACTATGGGGCATTTTTTGCGCATCGGAACAAACTGATGACAAAAATGTAACTATCGATACTGTTTGGATGACGCGTATTTTCAATAAAAAAAGCCATCCGTTGGACACGGCTTGGCGAACACATTTGGATACTTTGCAAAAACGCACATACAATTTACCGTTACCGCAAAAAGTTATGGAAACAAAACTCGGCAAAGCCAACGAACTAATGGCACTGCCCGACAAAATGCCACGATAATGCAACGGATTGCTGCCAATAAAGTGTTGATAAAGAAAGGTTTGATTGTAAACAACGGCGTGGTAACACTTGATGAAAAACATCAAATTATTGACCTGTTTTCGCTGGACGACTGCCAAACAGAAAGCGCAGGTACTAAATTTTATAATGGATTGATAACCACCGACATAAAAAAATCAACACAAACCATTGGAAGTTACATACCTGATTTAATCGACGAATTTATGCAAATAGGTTACAAAGGCAAATTACTACTGTGGGAACACGTAAATTTAAATGATTTAATCATTACGCCCGACATAAAAATAACGGAATTATAAGTTTTAAACTAAACGTTGATAAATAACAGAACAACAAACATTGAAAAAACAAAGAATATGGCAAAAGAATTGAAAGAACTGACATCGCGAGAAGAGAACTACGCACAATGGTACAACGACTTAGTCATAAAAGCGGATTTGGCTGAAAATTCGGCTGTACGCGGATGCATGGTCATTAAACCGTACGGATATGCAATTTGGGAAAAAATGCAACGACAATTGGACGATATGTTTAAAGAAACGGGACATATCAACGCCTATTTTCCTCTATTTATTCCGAAATCGTTTTTGAGCAGAGAAGCCGACCATGTGGAAGGTTTTGCCAAAGAATGTGCCGTAGTAACACACTATCGCCTTAAAACGAACCCCGACGGCACCGGTGTGGTAGTCGACCCTGAAGCAAAATTGGAAGAAGAACTGATTGTACGCCCAACTTCGGAAACCATAATTTGGAGCACTTATAAAAACTGGATTCAGTCGTACCGCGACCTGCCTATTTTGTGCAACCAATGGGCTAACGTTGTGCGTTGGGAGATGCGCACACGCCTATTCCTGCGTACTGCCGAATTTTTGTGGCAAGAAGGACATACTGCCCACGCCACCGAAGAAGAAGCTTTGGAAGAAGCGCGCAAAATGCTTGATGTTTATGCCGATTTTGCCGAAAAATATATGGCTGTTCCCGTCATTAAAGGCATAAAATCGGCTAATGAACGTTTTGCTGGTGCAGTAGAAACTTTCTGCATAGAAGCTTTGATGCAAGACGGAAAATCCTTGCAAGCAGGTACTTCGCACTTCTTGGGACAGAATTTTGCCAAAGCGTTCGATGTACAATTTATCGACCAAGAAAACAAACTACAATACGTTTGGGCAACATCGTGGGGCGTATCTACACGTCTGATAGGCGCACTCATCATGGCACACTCCGACAACAACGGTTTGGTGCTGCCTCCTAAATTAGCACCTTTCCAAGTGGTAATTGTCCCCATTTACAAAAACGACGAACAACGTAATGCTATCTCCGAAAAAGTGGCTACCATAATAGCACAACTGAAAGCCATCGGTATCAGCGTAAAATATGACGATAGCAACAATCGGAAGCCGGGGTGGAAATTTGCCGAATACGAATTGAAGGGAGTTCCCGTGCGTTTGGCTATCGGTGCGCGCGACCTCGAAAACGGTACAATAGAAGTGATGCGCCGCGATACGCTCAAAAAAGAAACCGTAACAATGGAAGGCATCGAATTGTACGTAAAAGACTTATTGGAAGATATTCAAACTAATATCTACAAAAAAGCCTTAGATTTCCGCACTTCGGTAACTCGCGAAGTGGACAGCTACGACGAATTTAAAGTAGAAATAGAAAAAGGCGGTTTCCTTATGTGCCATTGGGACGGAACTTCCGAAACCGAAGAGCGCATCAAACAGGAAACAAAAGCCACTATACGCTGCATACCGCTAAACGGCGACAAAACACCTGGGAAATGTATAGTAACCGGTAAACCGTCGGCACAACGCGTAGTTTTTGCACGCAACTATTAAAATTGCAAGTGTATAATTGCTTAAAAGCAGGGATTTTCTTCGATAAATTGGAATTTCTCCTGCTTTTTTGTTTCATTAAGACCCAATTTTACAAGTATTTTTCGGTTAAAAGCCTCATAATTTGATACTTTGCACAACTTGATTTCAACAATAATCTATTTCCAAATAATAAAGCAAAATTTTAATCGTTTACGGAATTATGAAAAACATACATAACTATTGAGTTTTTTTGTAACTTTGTACACTTAATCTACGGAATATGCGCCAAAGCAAAATTATCATTGCCGACACTATCGTGCCACTTTTGGAACAGGAGCTGGCAACTTTCCAGTCGGAAGCCATTTTCATCATCTCTGATGAGAATACGGAACGTTTTTGCTTGCCCATAATTCTTACTATCGAAAAACTGCGCAAAAGTCGCCTCATTACCATATCCGCAGGCGACGAACACAAAAACATCGACACACTCACATACATTTGGAACGAACTCAGCACACACGGCGCAACACGTCATTCGCTCGTTATCAACCTCGGCGGAGGCATGGTAACAGACATTGGCGGATTTGCGGCTGCTACTTTTAAACGCGGTTGTCGATTTATAAATATACCCACCACCCTACTCAGCATTGTAGATGCCGCCACCGGCGGAAAAACGGGCATCAATTTCAATGGACTGAAAAACGAAATAGGTGTTTTTGCACCGGCACAAGCGGTACTTGTCGGCACACAATTTCTTGCTACGCTCGACAATAAAAATCTCTATTCAGGCTTTGCCGAAATGATTAAACACGCTCTTATCAGCAGCAAAAAAGAGTATGCTACCCTGCTCGCTCTTTCGCTGGAGAAACAAGAATGGAGCAAGTTTTGTCCCATACTCGAAGCCAATATCGCTATAAAACAACGCATTGTGGCTGAAGACCCGAAAGAAACGGGCATACGCAAATCGCTCAATTTCGGACACACTATTGGTCACGCCATCGAAACGCTTTCGCACCAAACAAAACAACCTGTACTGCACGGCTATGCGATAATGTGGGGCATGGTGTGCGAACTGTACTTGTCGCATATCAAAATGAATTTTCCGTCTTCTACGGTAACCGAATTATTGAGTTACTGCAAAGAGTATTACGGTCAACCGACTTTTTTGTGCGAGCACTACGAAACACTTTACGAATTGATGCTTCACGACAAAAAAAACGACGGCAGCGGTATCAATTTCACCTTGCTATCGGAAATCGGTCAAGTACATATCAACCAAACAGCAACTAAAAACGAAATATTTGAAGCTTTAGACTTCTTACGAGAAAACTAAGAATTATGAAAATTGCATTAATCGGATACGGCAAAATGGGCAAAATCATCGAAAAGGTGGCTTTGTCGCGCGGACACGACGTGGTGTGTCGCATAGATATAGACAATCAGAACGATTTTGAGTCGGACGCTTTCAAAAGTGCCGATGTAGCAATAGAGTTCACTGCTCCGACAGCAGCCATAAATAACTACTGCCGAGCGTGGAAAGCCGGTGTTGCCGTAGTTTCCGGCACAACGGGCTGGACTTCGCAACTTCCTGAAATAAAGGACGAAATCGCAAAAAACGGTTACACACTATTTTGGAGTTCCAATTTCAGTTTGGGTGTCAATCTGTTTTTTGAACTCAACAAGCACTTGGCGAAACTAATGAACCAATTTCCTGCTTACAACGTAACCATGAAAGAAGTGCACCACATTCATAAATTAGACGCACCAAGCGGAACAGCTTTAACATTGGTCGATGGCATTATCAGCAATCTCGACCGCAAAGATAAATGGACGCTCGGCACAACCGCCACACCCAATGAAATTGCCATAGAAGCCCTACGCGAAGGCGAAGTTGCCGGCATACACACAGTGCGCTACGAAAGTGATGCAGACAGCATAGAGATAACACACAGCGCTAAAAACCGCGAAGGATTTGCGCTTGGGAGCGTGATAGCAGCCGAATTTGTGTGCGGTAAAAAAGGATTTCTAACCATGAACGACCTACTTAAATTTTAAAAACAGAGCAACATGACACAAAAAAGAAGTGAAATGAAAAAACATATCCCATTGAATCAACTGAAAACAGTTGAAAAAAAACAATGGATAAAATTCAGTATTTGGAGCACCATCTACATTCTTTTCATTGTATGGGTAAATAATTTTTGGTGGCTACTGTTGCTACCGTTCATTTTCGATGCATTCATTACTCGATATATTCCTTGGGATTTTTGGAAACGCACAAAAAACAACACTCTATATTCCATTTTTAGTTGGATTGATGCCATTCTGTTTGCTTTGATAGCCGTCTATTTCATCAATCTCTACCTGTTCCAAAACTATCAAATTCCCACTTCTTCGTTGGAAAAAAGTCTGCTTGTAGGCGATTTTTTATATGTAAGTAAAGCCAGTTACGGTCCGCGTATTCCAAACACACCTCTGTCGTTTCCGTTGGTGCAACATACGTTTCCTAATTGGCTTGGCGGCGGCAAATCATTCATCGAAAAACCGCATTGGGACTACAAACGCCTAAAAGGAAGGGACACGATAGCACGCAACGATATTGTGGTATTCAATTTTCCTGCCGGCGACACAGTAGCAACATTGCAACAAAATCCTGATTACTACACACTTTGCTACCATTTAGGACGCTATTTTGTGAATGAAAATAAGGATGTTTTTGGCGAAATTGTTTACCGACCGGTGGACAGACGCGAAAATTATGTAAAACGCTGCATAGCCATTGCCGGCGACTCTCTTCAAATCATTAACAATCAAGTATATATCAACGGAAAGCCACAAACAGATTTTGAAGGCGTGCAATACAACTATTTTGTGCAAACTGACGGTACTTATCTCAACCCAAGTTTCCTTGAATCGTTGGGTATCAGCGTTGACGACCGCCATTTGGTGACTAAAAACACCATGGCTAAAGAACTCAGTTACATGAAATTAGACGGTAATTTTCCGATTTACCATTTTCCGCTAACAGCAGCTTCAAAAAAAGAGTTGGAACGCAACTCACATATTACAAAAATGGTTATCGAACCCGAATTTTTTGGCGGCGAAGTCTATCCGTTAGGCGCATACTCTCATTGGACGCGCGATAATTTTGGTCCTATCTATATTCCGAAAAAAGGGGCTACAATACAACTTACAATCGAAGAATTGCCTATCTATCAACGTATTATACACAATTACGAAGGCAATGAGTTAGCAGTAAAAGACAGCACCATCTACATCAACGGTCAGCCTGCCGACAGCTACACTTTCAAAATGGACTACTATTGGATGATGGGCGACAACCGCCACAATTCAGCCGACAGTCGCTCGTGGGGCTATGTACCTGAAGACCATATAGTTGGACGTCCGGTATTTATTTGGTTGTCGTTGGACAAAGACAAATCATGGTTTCAAGGCAAAATTCGCTGGAACCGTTTTGGCAAAAACGCTAAACGCTAAAAACCTCATTTACTGTTTTTTTCGTTCAATTTTAAATTAACGCAGATACCGGCTTTTATGCAACGTCCGGGCTGCTCAATGCCGCCATAATCGTAATAGTGCGTGCCCAGCAGATTGCTGCCTTCCACAAAAACATTAATTGTCGGATTTTTCCAATAAATGCGACCGTCAAACAACCAAACAGGGGTATAAGCCATTGTTGCGCCGTTGATATCCAAATAGTTACCTGTTCTGTTTTGGTACATTAATTGCCACGATGCTCCAAAACCTTTATAGATTCCGTGTTCCAAATTGAACGTAAGTTTGTGCTTCAAGTAGTCGAGCGCATATTTCGACATCAATTCGCCGGCATTTTTATTCAAATGGCAGTAGGCATAACTCACAGCGATATTTTTTAACCAATACCCATAACGGTAACCTATTTCCGCCTCACCGCCGACGGCATCTATGCGCGTATGGTTCACGCTTTGCCATTTTTCAGCTTCGGGCGTTTTAACCCAGTCTATAATATTTTGTCCCATGCGGTAATAGACGTTAAAAGTCGTACGCAGACCGTAATCCGCCCAGCGCAAACTTATTTCCGTTGTCAGACTCTCTTCCGGCATCAACTCGGGATTGGCTATCTGGGTAGCACTTTTATAATACAAATCGGTAAAAGTCGGCAAACGCAACGCACGATTGACATTAAGACAGAGACTGCCGTTTTTGGTAAACGCATAACCGACATTGGCGACAAAAGCAAAATTATGCCGAAAAAGCGTGTTGTAGTTCCCCGAAAAGCCTATCGATGCTGAAAAATTGCCGACGAAAAAAGATTGCTCGGCAAAATAATTGATATTCAGACGATTTTTGGCAAAAATGAACTGAATAGAGTCCGGCGCAAACGGCACTTGTCGCGGCGTTTTCAACGAATCGCCCAACACATTGCTGAAAATATGTTCGTTACGCAATTCAACACCAACAGCCAGCTTGCCGATGCGCGAGTACCAAGCGCCTTTTACATTTCCACCCGCCACATCGGTAACATGATAATTGTGTCCCGTGTACCAAGAAGGAAACGCAGCCACGTTTTCACGAAAAAGTTCAAATCTATCGTAATGCGTGCGGTAAAATGCCGATGCTTCAAGCCCGAAAGCTCCCAAATGCTTATTCCAACGCAAAGCTGCAATCAGCGTCTTTGTCGCCTCAAATTGGTCGGGAAACTTTAACGAATAAAACGAATTAGCACCGAATTGCTTGAGCTGACCGCCAATTTGAAAATCCCAATTACCAAGTAACGAATCCCTATACCCGCTCTGAAAAAAAAGATTTCCGTATTTGTAATCCGTGTTTTTAATGTAGCCATTCGATTGGTTATAACTTGCCGACGCCATAAAACGCCATTTACGCGTGGAATAGTTAAACCCCAAATTGGGCGCAAAAGAGCCGTATGTGTCGCCCGTTACGGCAGCTTTTACAAGTCGTTTATCAGTGGTATTGGTAATGATATTGATAGCTCCGCTAAACGCCGAAAGCCCGAATAAGTTCATCGACGTACCTTTCAGCACTTCAATGCGTTCCACCATATTCAGTTCGATAGGAATATCGAGAGACGCATGCCCTGTTTGCGGGTCGGTAGTATTCACGCCATTGAGCAAAATCAGCACTTCATCGAAAGTGCCGCCACGCATTGAAATATCTGCCTGAACACCGTTGGCACCTCTTGTGCGCACATCCACTCCGGGCAAATAATCGAGCAATTCGTTGACAGTTTGCACCGGCAAAGTTGCAATTTCGGCAGCCGACAGTGAAATAATTGTGTACAGCGCATCACTTGCTACTTGGCTACCGGTAGCCACCACGTTTACTTCATCGAGTTGGTGCATTGGAATAGTGTCGGATGGCATTTGAGCAGTAGCCACAGTAACCGCAAATGCCGAAATTCCTAAAATAAAACAGACTAACTTTTTCATTTTAAACTAATTATAAATAAAAAAGCTACCGACCACAAAAGTGCCGATAGCTTAAAAATGAATATACAATAAGATGCGCTACCGCAGCAGCAGCAACTTCATTTCGTGTAGTAACATTAACAACAGGCAGTTGTAAAAAGGCAAAATTTTCCTCTTCGGGGAACGTTTCCAATGGATTTTCGCTGCCATCAAAACAGTCGTAATCAGCAATTTGGCAGGCAACGTTAGATTTTTTCAATTGTCTGTCGGCAATTTCGCACGCAAGATGCCCGATAGTTACATGGCGATGCAACGAGCAAAATACGGCGTAAGCTTTACGGCTATAACGGCGAAATCGGATAACCGACAATGATGACGTACTGAGTTTATGCATAAACATTGAAAATCGGCTGCAAAGGTACAGAGATTATTCTTTCAAACAAAATGATTGCGCAGTTTTAATTTCAGATGTAATTTTTGTACATTTGCCTATCACTTAAACATGGAAAAATGGAACAGAACAATTTTACAAATGCGGCAAAAACCAAGTTTCAAAATGACGCACTTGCGCCAATGCATACCACCGAACATATTCTAAACCAAACTATGGTGCGAATGTTCGGTTGCCCGCGCTCGCGCAACAGCCACATTGAGCGTAAAAAGAGCAAATGCGATTACCTTTTGGCAGCTGCGCCCACCGAAGCGCAAATTACCGAAATTGAAAATCGCGTGAATGATGTTATTAATTCGCATCTGACTGTTTATGAGGATTTAACCACGTATCAAGATGCTGCGGATTTGGTCGATTTGAGTAAACTTCCCGACAATGCACACGAAACTATACGTTTAATCCAAATAGGCAATTACGACATCTGCGCCTGTATTGGCGCACACATTGCCAACACATCGGAAATCGGCACTTTTAAAATTATCAGCCACACCTATACCAATGGCGTTTGGCGCGTACGATTTAAACTTGTATAAAACTTTTTTAAAAACCTCTCCGGTATAAAATTAGCACAAGTTAGTAAACTTGCGCCAAATAAGTTGTTATTTCTTTTTTTTTAGGAAGTGGTATACTTTTTAAGCCATCAATATGTTCATATAATGAACTTTCAATATGGTTAGAATGCATTGGATCAAGAACAAAATCAATACCTTCACGACGTGCTAATTTAGCTGCAGGAACAAAATCTGAATCACCAGCAATTAAGACTATCTTGTCAACAAACCTTTTAAGCGCCAATGATGTGATGTCTACAGCAATTTTCATATCAATACCCTTTTGACGTAAAGAATAATAAACATCTTTTTCAGTAATTTTATCTATTGTTATTTCTTTAGACAATAATTTTTTAAGTATAGATGGATAGATATTCCAACTACGACAATCTTTAAGTGTTCCAAGACGAAGAGCTACCTTCCTTTTCCTTTTTAACTCTTCAAAAATTTGCCGTTGACGCTCTGCTTCGGGTGTTTTCGAAAAATCAATACATTTCTTTGAAATTGGATTATGAACTTTTTTAGCAAACGGTTCACAATCGTAGAAAAAAATACGATACAGATAGTTATTGTTACCTACATGAGAATGAGCGATATAATATAAATCTTGTACAATATCTATAGGTGTTTTATTTTTTTTTGTATTGTATAAAACATTATACCGTTTAATAAAATAACCTCCATCAACTAATACTGCTACTTTAATAGGTGTAGACTGATAGGTTGAATCACTTTGTTGTTTTTTTGTGTTATTCTTGATCATAATATACAATAAAAAATGGCCTTCAGGTAGGCACATTCGTTATTTAGAAATGAATGGACTTTGCTGAAGGCGCTATTAAGTTTATGCAAAATTACAACTTTTTTTTTATATACCAAATTTTTTAGTAAAAAAATATCCGTAACGCAAATTGTAACGTCACAGATCTTTTTGTAATAATATCACAATAGCTACTATATTTTTTACAAATTCTGTCAATATTATCTACAGAATTACAGTCCATATCTAATTATCTTTGTTTTTCAAAACATATCATAATTTGCCCCCTAACTGATAAAAAGAGCTTGCAATCGATTGATTGCAAGCCCTTTGTATACCCGGTGGGATTCGAACCCACGACCCATTGATTAAGAGTCAATTGCTCTACCGACTGAGCTACGGATACATCTCTATTTTAACACACTTCTATAGCCGACAGCACATTTTCGGTAATGTAAGCCATTTGTTCATCGTCCAATTCGGTGTGCATCGGCAACGACAATACGCACGCCGCCAATTTTTCCGCAACAGGGAAATCGCCCGCTTTGTAACGCGAATCTTGATAAGCTTTTTGCAAATGCAACGGCACCGGATAATAAATCATAGCCGGAATTCCTTTGTCAGCCAAAATTTGGCGCAGTTTATCGCGATTGACATCTACTAATTTGATTGTATATTGATGATACGCATGCGTGGTAAATGCCGACACAACGGGAAGTATCATTTTTTTGCAATCGGCAAAAGCCGCATTGTAAGCAGTAGCCGCTTTTTGGCGGGCTTTTATGTAACTATCGAGAAGTGGCAGTTTTACATCCAACACCGCAGCTTGAATGCTGTCTAAACGCGAATTGACACCTACCATATCGTGATAGTAACGCACCACCATACCATGGTTGGCTATGGCAGACATTTTTGCAGCCAATTCATCGTTGTTGGTAAAAATAGCACCGCCGTCGCCGTAGCAACCCAAGTTTTTCGACGGGAAAAAAGACGTGCAACCAATATCGCCTATGCAACCCGATTTAACGGTTTTACCGTTTTTAAAAATATATTCGGAACCTATCGACTGGCAGGCATCTTCTACAACAAACAAATTGTGTTCGCGTGCCAACTCCAAAATGGCTTCCATATCGGCATTTTGACCAAACAGATGCACCGGCACTATGGCTTTGGTTTTAGGCGTTATGGCACGTTTAACCGCTTCTATATCAATATTAAACGTATCGAAATCGACATCTACAACTACGGGGGTAAGTCCCAAAAGAGCAACCACTTCGGCAGTAGCAATAAACGTGAATGTCGGGGTAATTACTTCATCGCCGGGTTTCAAATCCAGCGCCATTAATGCAATTTGCAGAGCATCGGTGCCATTGCCAACGGGAATAACGTGTTTAACGCCAAGGTATTTTTCCAAGTTAGCCTGAAATTCGTTCACTTTACCGCCTTTGATAAAAGTAGTTGTGTTTAAAACCTCTTGAATTCCGGCATCAACCTCGTTCTTGATTTTTTGGTATTGGCTGAACAAATCAACCATTTGAATTTTTTTCATACCCTTATTTTGAATTTGCAAAGATACTGCTTTTTGTTTTATTCCACAATATAGAGTTTTTCTTTTTCTGTGTCCACATCAATTTTCACAGTGCTTCCGGCTGCTATTTTCGATTCGAGCAAAGCATCAACCAACATATCTTCCACATATTTCTGTATGGCGCGTTTCAACGGTCTTGCTCCAAATTGAACATCGTAACCTTTCTCTACCAAAAAGTCTTTAGACGCATCGCTCAATTCCAACTTAAAATTCAAGTCAGCAATACGTTTATACAAAGCGTCCAATTCCAAATCGATAATTTTAAAGATGGATTCGCGAGAAAGTTGGTCAAACATAATAACATCGTCAATACGGTTCAGAAATTCGGGTGAAAAGGTCTTGTTCAACGCTTTTTGTAACACGCCGTGAACGTATTGCTTGTCCATGTCCGATGAAGCATTGGGCAGCGCAAAACCGACACCTTTTCCAAAATCTTTCAACTGACGAGTACCGACATTGGACGTCATAATAATAACGGTATTTTTAAAATCTATTTTTCGTCCCAAACTATCCGTTAAAAAGCCTTCGTCGAGCACTTGAAGCAACAGATTGAACACATCAGAATGGGCTTTTTCGATTTCGTCGAATAACAGAATGGAATAAGGTTTACGGCGCACCTGTTCGGTCAGTTGACCGCCCTCTTCGTAACCCACATATCCGGGGGGCGCACCAACAAGGCGCGACACACTGAATTTTTCCATATATTCGCTCATATCCACACGAATAATAGCCTCTTGACTATCGAACATATATTCCGCCAACTTTTTAGCTAACAGTGTTTTACCGACTCCTGTAGGTCCTAAAAATATGAATGTGCCAATCGGTTTATTTTTGTCTTTGAGACCTACCCTATTGCGCTGTATTGACTTAACGACTTTAGCGACAGCTTCATCTTGTCCAATAACCTGATTTTGCAACGCACTTTTCATTTTCAACAAGCGAAGACCTTCGGACTGCGCAATGCGTTGTACCGGAATTCCCGACATCATCGCAACCGTTTCGGCAACCGTATCTACATCAATAACGGTTTTGTTGTAACACGATTCTGCCAACCATTTTTGTTTTGCTTTTTCGAGTTCTTCTGTCTTTTGTTTTGCTTTATCGCGAAAATCGGCTGCCAATTCGTAATTTTGCGATTTTACGGCTTCCAATTTCTGTCGGTTAGCTTGGTCAATAGCTTGTTCCAATTCCTCTATATCGGCGGGCACTTTTATATTGGTAATGTGTACCCGTGCACCAACTTCGTCCATCACATCGATAGCTTTATCGGGGAAACAGCGGTCGGTAAGGTAACGCTCCGACAATTTGACACACACTTCGAGAGCCTCAGGAGTATAAATAACTTGATGGTGGTCTTCGTAGCGCGATTTTATATTTTGCAAAATTTGCAATGTTTCATCTGCTGTAGTAGGCTCTACCAATATTTTTTGGAAACGGCGCTCCAACGCACCATCTTTTTCAATGCTTTGACGGTATTCGTTGAGCGTAGTCGCTCCGATACATTGTATATCGCCACGCGCCAAAGCCGGTTTCAGCATATTGGCAGCATCCAACGAACCCGATGCGCCTCCCGCACCCACAATGGTATGTACTTCATCGATAAACAGAATGATGTTCGGATTTTTCTCCAATTCGTTTAAAATGGCTTTGATGCGTTCTTCGAACTGTCCGCGGTATTTTGTTCCTGCCACTACAGAAGCCATATCCAACGAAATGATGCGTTTGTCGAACAACACTCGCGACACGCGACGTTGCACGATGCGCAAAGCCAAACCTTCGGCTATAGCCGATTTACCAACGCCCGGTTCACCAATCAGCACCGGATTATTTTTTTTACGACGGCTCAAAATCTGTACAACACGCTCTATCTCTTTTTCCCTGCCAACAATAGGATCCAATTTATCCTCCATTGCCAATCTGGTAATGTCCTTTCCAAAATTATCGAGCACAGGCGTATCGCTGCCTTCCGACGATGAAACTTTTTTAATATCCTGAGAAACAGGTTTTTCGTCTTCAAAGTCGTCTTCATCGTTGGAAACAGAACCCATATAAAAATCGGTTTTTTTCACCAATAAATCCTTAATACTGTCGTAGGTAACTCCCAACATGTTCAGCACATCGGCAGCCACATTGTTTCTTTCTTTCAATATAGCCAACAAAAGATGTTCGGTATCTGCCACTTCCGTTTTGAGCGAACGAGCTTCCAAACGCATGATTTTCAATATTTTATCGGCAGATTCCAATAATTGAAACGACATGCGGTCATTGATATGCTTTGCGCGCACTTGCGCCTCTACTTTCTCTTTTATTAATTGTAAATCGGCATCCAAACGACTTAATGCGACAATCGCACCGCCATCGTCCTGACGCAACATAGCCAACAGGAAATGTTCCGCACCGATATAGTCGTTATCCAAGCGTCCGGCCTCTTCTTTGCTGAAAGAAAGGACTTTCCGTAATGCTTCCGAATAATATTTTTCCATCTTCTATTTTATTCCTTTATTTTCAAATAGTAACCTTCGTTCGGTTTCCTGCTTCATGTTGTTCAAAAATCCCGTGATACGCCATTCTATCAAATCCGCATATCTGCGCTGCGTGATGAACAGATTGAAAAACCAATTGAACGTAACATTCACTCGCATCACATACAAGAAACCGACTTTTTGAGGAAGGACAAAAAACGTGCCATGGGCTTTTTTAATAAGAAAATTCGATTTATGGATGCTTATTTTCACATTTAGCGACCCATCGGCGTTTTTGGTTTTAATCATATCTCCCTCTATTACTATATCTCGTGCCACAACCTTGTCGGCTATCATAACATCTGACAAAATACGAAAAACTCCTGTCATTTTGTCAAGTGTCGTCTCTTTCAAAGCCAGTACCAACTCATTTTTTTTAGCTTCTTCCTGCCTTCCGAGTCCTTTGAGTGCCCATTCAAAAAGCAGTTCAGGGTCGCCTCTAAAATCGGCAATCAGATCATCGACTACTGCATCAGCAGTTGTTAGCGACGAATTAACGCGAACAAAGCCGTACGTTACAAATTCTTGTGACTTGTATTTTGTGAAAGTTGTATCGTTGGCGGCAAAGGCAAACACCGTTGCTAACAACAACGAAACAGATACTATAATTCGGGTAAATGATAAACGCATATTTGCCATTGGCTAAATAAAGGCAGCGCAATCCGCACTGTTAAAATCCGGAATACATGAAGCGAATTTTCATGCGCGAAACCGAGTTTTTACCGCTGCGCACCGCTACTCCTTGAATTTTCGATTGAGCTTTAACCCCTATGATTTGGTAAGAACTATTAACAGACACATTGACAGGCACTAAGAGTACATTCAGTTCAGTAAAATTATAAGAATCCGTCATTATCTCTTTGTCCAAAAAATAGGCTAAATCGAACATGTATGAGCCATTGACAGAATTGTAGTAGCCAAGTACAGCGGTCGTATCCTTCGTTCCGGGTATGCGATTTTTATCGATAAAATCATCAATCTGACTTTCCCTAATCAACATTAGTGCATCGGGTACCGGCAATGCGGACTCTAACGAACTGTGTTTAACAGCTTCTACGGTCAGCACGGCACTGTTTATACTCACAATTTTATTGGTATCGATACGGTTAAAAATACGTTTGCGCATTTCGCCTACCGGCAACTGCAATCTTGGATACATGCCCGCCGCCGATTTTATGTAATTCACGCTGTCACACAGTTTAACGGTAGTTTCTATTTCGGGATGCGACAATTTATTCAATTGCCGAACTTCGCTATTCGCAGGATAAATTATAGACGTATTAACCACCGTGTCCTTGCCGTTTTTATTATAGGTATAATGGTAAAAAAGTTTCATTTCTATGCCCGACAGGTGCAACACCGTAGATGAACCGTACGTTGTAGTAATGTACATTCCTTTAAAATGTTGGCAAAAATTCTTTTCGCTTGCATAAGCTTCTTTGGGCAAATTAAAAAAGCGTGCTGTTTGCTCCGGTGTACATTTGTAGCGAACAGTAGGAACATACGTGGAACGTTTACGCGCAGAATCGGTCAATGTTTGGTCAACCGAAGTAATCAATTTTTTGCCCATCATTACCGATTTGTCGGTAAATTCCGAAACATCTAAATTGGTATAATAGGTTGTAGAATAGTCGGGCGTTTTTTTGTTCAGTTCGTATATGCTGATTTCCAAAGGAGTATTCGACAAGCCAAACCATGTACGGTAATACATATAAAGCACCAATGAATCGGGTTGCGGATTGTTGGCTTCAGGCGGAAATTCGTAATCGACAGGCGGGGCAAGTTGAACAATGATTTCACCTTTGGTCAAACCGAATTTTGCATCATAATATTCGCCCAAAAGAAGCGTATCAATCTGTGCCGATATTTTTTCTACAAAAAAATCGGACGAGGTAACCCCCACAGTATCTGCATAAACAGAAATTTTATCCTTTTCCGGTTGAATAATGAGTCCTGTTCCTTCGTCGTTGTCGCATGCCAACAGTAAAAAGAGAGGCAATAGCAAGAATAGATATGAGATTTTTCGCATCAGCTCTAAAAATTATAAAAAACGGCTGTACACTTAACTGACATTATGCAATTTTATTGTGCTTAAACCAACTATACCTACTCTGCCATGGGCGGATAAACAGAAGAGTAGAAATTAAAGTAATCTTCTTTGTAATTTTCGCTGTAAGGCAAACAAGGTAAGCCTTTTTCTGCCACATATTTCGTTATTGCTGTATTCACATTGGGCGAGCCAAGTATAACCGCATCCGAAAAATCGATAGCCAACTTCGACAAAGAGACGAAATCGACATTTTTAACGCCGTTGATAGCGGCTAAATCCTCATTTTCAATGCCTTCCATCATCAAATGGCTATGAAAACCTGTCCTGAATTTCTTTTTAAAATCGTCTCCGAACACCGAATAAACTACTTTCGCATCGCGGAAAAACGGGTCTTCATTATAGGCTTTTTTAATGTAAAGCGGCGCCAAAGCAGTCATCCAACCTTGACAATGAATAATATCCGGTGTCCAAAGCAATTTTTTTATGGTTTCGAGCACGCCCCGCGCAAAAAACACCAATCGGTCGTCATTATCTTTAAATTCTTTGCCTTCTGCATCGCAAACAGTACCTTTGCGACGGAAATAGTCGTCATTATCAATAAAATAAACCTGCATACGAGCAGACTGTATTGAAGCTACTTTAATAATCAATTGATGGTCGGTATCGTTGATTATCAGGTTCATACCCGAAAGGCGCTGCACTTCATGCAATTGGTTACGCCGTTCATTGATACTACCGAAGCATGGCATAAAAGTTCGTATTTCACATCCTTTTTCTAGAACATATTGGGGTAATTCTCTGCACATTGTGGCAACTTCTGTTTCCGGTAAATAAGGAGCAATTTCTTGGGATATAAACAAAATCTTTACTGGTTCTTTCATTACTTCGGTTGTTTTAAATTATTTACTATGCAAAGATATAAAAAAAAAATCATTAATAAGCAAGGATTTAGCATAAAAAAAACGCCTGAACATCGCAAATTTTTCATAAGCAGCTTATTTATAAACACTTGTATAAAAGAAAAAGAGTAAATAAAAAAGGTGTCGATAACCTCACTAAAATTTGGTATTTTACATTGGAAATTGTATATTTGCAGAATGTTTTGAAATTTGGGAATAGAATATACTACTTTCTTTAAATAATTTTACAAATGACTGACAATCAGTATAAAAAACGTAAAAAATCATTTTTCAATCTCCATTTTACCACTACAATTAGTGTCGCTTTAGTTCTGTTTATGGTAGGTCTCATTTCGTTTTTGTTCATTTTCACAAAAGAGATGACTGACTATGCCAAAGAGAATATCGGCTTTTCGGTGGTGCTAAAAGACGATTGTTCAAATAAAGAGCTACAACGCCTCAAAAAATACTTGGAAAACGTCAATTTTGTAAAATCGTTCACTTATATCAGCAAAGAACAAGCGTTGATTGACCACGTAGCCGATTTGGGCGAAGACCCGACCAGTTTTTTGGGCTACAATCCCCTACAAGCTTCTATAGAGGTGAAATTGCACGCCAACCACACCGATTCTGCCGGTATTGCTGAGGCAAAAAATAAACTTTCTGTGTTTAGTAGCGTACAAGAGGTTGTTTATCAAGAAGATATTGTACACCTGCTCAACAACAATGTAAAGCGACTTTCTATCATTTTCGGAGGCATTACACTTATTTTGCTATTTATTTCTATCGCATTGATAAACAACACAATACGCATTACCGTTTATTCCGACCGTTTCATTATTAACACCATGAAATTGGTAGGTGCAAGAGCATGGTTCATACGCAAACCTTTTATTCGCAAAAATTTGCTGGACGGTTTTTGGGCGGCATTGTTAGCCTTAGTTATGCTGGCGGGCATTATCTATTATGTGCAAAGTGAAATAGGCGATACCTTCAACCTCTACCAGTTGCACATCTGGTTGCCGGTCATTGCCATTGTGTTCACCATTAGCTTTGTCATCATCTTTTTTGCCGCATTATTTGGTGTTAATCGCTTTTTGCGACTGAAAACAGACGATTTGTACTACATCTAATAAAAATAAATTTTATGAACCAATTTCCTTTAAAGAAAATGAATTTTATCCTGATGGGCATTGCCGTATTGCTGATAATCTTAGGATTTGTACTTATGCACGGCAGCACCACCACTTTAGAATTCAACCCTGACATTTTCAGCTTCCGTCGCATCACTTTAGCGCCCATTATTTGTATGATAGGCTTTGTACTTATGGTTGTAGCTATTTTATGGAAGCCTAAAAACGACAAATAATGAATTGGGTAGAAGCACTTTTGTTGGGTATTCTGCAAGGTCTCACGGAATTTCTTCCTGTAAGTAGCAGCGGTCATCTCGAAATCGGTCAAGCTATTCTTGGCACTGCCGGAGAAGAAAACCTAACGTTCGCCATTATAGTACATGCTGCTACGGTATTGAGCACCATCGTTATACTTTGGAAAGAAATTGTACAACTATTTTCAGGTACATTCACCACAAAAAAATGGAACGCCGAAAAAGACTACGTAGCCAAAATAGGCATTTCGATGATACCTATTTTCATTGTTGGCATCTTTTTTAAAGACCAAGTGGAAGCATTTTTCGGCAACGGACTTTTGTTGGTAGGTTGTTGCTTGCTGGTAACGGCGGGACTGCTGACTTTTGCCTATTTTGCCAAACCGCGCCAAAAAGAGAACATTTCTTATTTAGATGCATTCATCATTGGATTGGCGCAAGCTGTAGCCGTGCTGCCCGGATTGTCGCGTTCAGGTTCTACCATTGCTACAGGATTGATTCTCGGCAATAAAAAGGAAAGTATTGCTCAATTTTCATTCCTTATGGTGTTGATACCCATACTCGGTGAGGCGTTTTTGGAACTTATCGACATGATTGGCACGCAAACAGAAATAGGCATCAGTTTCAGCGCATTGGCAGCCGGATTTTTAGGTGCATTTGTTGCGGGCTGTTTTGCTTGCAAGTTTATGATAAATCTTGTAAAAAAAGGAAAGTTAATTTATTTTGCTATTTACTGTCTCATTGTAGGCGGAGCAACGGTTATCTATTCACTTGTATCGTAAGCCGATGGATTTTATAGAAGGCGAAGTGCTTTATTTCAATAAGCCGCTTACGTGGACATCGTTCGATTTGGTAAATTACGTACGCCGCGCATTGTGTCGCCATTTGAAAGTAAAAAAGCTAAAAGTAGGACATGCCGGCACATTAGACCCTTTGGCAACAGGTGTAATGATACTTTGTACGGGAAAAGCGACAAAAAAAATAGAATCATTGCAAGATGAAGTAAAAGAGTACGTAACAACTTTGAAATTGGGAGCAACAACGCCATCGTTCGATTTGGAACATCCGATAGACAACTACTACCCTACTGAACACATTACTCGTGAGTTGGTAGAGGAAAAAATAAGTACATTCGTCGGTGAAATATGGCAAACGCCACCGGTTTATTCTGCTATAAAAATTGAAGGAGAACGCGCTTTTAACTACGCTCGCAAAGGCAAAGAGGTAGAACTGAAACCGAAATTGCTGGTGATTGACAAAATAGAAATTCTGAAATTTGATATGCCTTCATTGACCATTAGAGTAACATGCAGCAAAGGCACTTACATTAGAGCGTTAGCGCGTGACATTGGAATCGCATTGGGTTCAGGAGCGCATCTCACAGCTTTGGAGCGCACCCGAATAGGCAACATCACCATTGCCGATTGTATGGACGCTGCAACATTTGTAAACGAACTCAGCAAAAAACAAGACTAACAAAATCAAAATATATAGTTATGAAACTTTCACAATTCAAATTCAAATTACCGGAAGAACAAATTGCACTTTATCCTCACCACATAGAGATTACAGACGAAGAGAGCAAAGAAATCATCCGCGAATATCACCGCGACGAGTGCCGCCTGATGGTGTTGCACAAAAACGACGGCTCGATAGAACACTGCCAATTTAAGGATGTTATTAACTATTTTGACGACAAAGACCTCTTCATCTTTAACGACACCAAAGTGTTTCCGGCACGTTTGTACGGTAACAAAGAAAAGACGGGCGCACAAATTGAAGTGTTTCTATTGCGAGAACTAAATCCCGATTTACGCCTTTGGGACGTGCTGGTAGAGCCTGCACGCAAAATTCGCATCGGCAACAAACTCTATTTTGGCGAAAACGAATCATTGGTAGCGGAAGTGATTGATAACACCACTTCGCGTGGACGCACCGTACGTTTTCTGTTCGACGGTGACCACGATGAGTTTAAAAGTACGCTTTATTCCTTGGGTGAAACACCACTACCCGATTTCATAAAATCGAGACGCCCCACAGAACCCGACGATGCCGAAAATTACCAAACTATTTTTGCCGAAAACGAAGGAGCTGTAGTTGCCCCAATGGCAGGCTGCCACTTTAGCCGCGAATTGCTCAAACGAATGGAGATAAAAGGCATCGAAAGAAGTTTCATTACATTGCACGCAAGCCTGAGTATGTTTCGCGACATTGAAGTAGAAGACCTCACTAAACATAAAATGGATTCTGAGCAAGTCTTTGTTAATGAAGAAGTTGTTAAAAAATTCAACACAACACAAAAGAACGGTCACAAAATTTGCGCTATAGGAACAACTGTTTTGCGCGCTTTGGAAACCGCTTCTACCGCCAACTCTTACATTAAACCGTACGAAGGCTGGACGAACATATTCATTTTTCCAACCTACGAATTTGCTACAGTTAGTGCGCTAATATCCAATTTCCAACTGCCAATGACTACTATGTTAATGAACACAGCCGCCTTTGGAGGTTACGATATTGTGATGAATGCCTACAATACAGCCGTAAAAGAGGGTTACCGATTTGGACCTTACGGCGATGCGCTGTTGGTTCTCTAAAAGCATAAAAAATGCAGTGCATAATAAATGCACTGCATTTTTTATTTCTTCTTTCCGGAAAACATCAGTTAAACATCTTTTTAAATCTGTTGAAAAAATTACGGGTATCGGACGCAGACGGCTTAAAATTGTTCGAATCGTCCAACTTTTCAATCAGTTTTTTCTCTTCAGATGAAATATTGTCAGGAATATAAACACCGATGTTTACTAACAAATCGCCCGTTCCATAACGGTTGAGTTCAGGAAGACCTTTGTTGCGCAAACGAAGCACTTTGCCCGGTTGCGTACCTTTTTCTATCTTCACCTTTACACGTCCATCGACTGTAGGAATTTCGACCGTGCCGCCTAAAATTGCCGTTGGTATTGTCAATAGCAAATTGTAAATCAAATCGTTGCCGTCACGTATCAGTTCCGGATGTTTTTCTTCTTGAATCACTATAAGCAAATCGCCATTGATGCCGCCATTGCGCGCTGCGTTACCCTTACCTTTCATCGATAGTTGCATACCTTCGGCTACTCCCGCCGGAATTTTTATCGAAATAATCTCTTCCGAGCGCACAATGCCTTCGCCGCTGCAATAAGAGCATTTATCAGTTATCACCTGACCTTCGCCACCGCACGTGGGGCAAGGCGACTGTGTTTGCATATGTCCCAAAATGGTACGCTGCACTTGCGTAACGTAGCCCGTTCCATTACAGGTACTGCACGTTTTACGACTGTGAGCGTCTTTTGCTCCGCTACCGTCACAATGCGAACACGCCACCATTTTTTGCACCTTTATTTTCTTTTCCACGCCTTTGGCAATTTCTTGCAACGTCAGCTTTACCTTCACGCGCAAATCGCTGCCACGGCGCACGCGATTACCGCCACGCGCCCCACCGTCGAAACCATCAAAGCCAAAACCGCCAAAACTACTGAAACGCCCTCCGAAAATATCGCCGAAATGGGAAAAAATATCCTCCATGCTCATGCCTCCGCCAAAACCGCCTCCGGCTGCACCGCCGAGACCGGCATGCCCAAATTGGTCGTAACGTTGGCGTTTTTCAGAATCACTCAGAACTTCATAAGCTTCAGCAGCTTCTTTAAATTTTTCTTCAGCCACTTTGTCGCCCGGGTTTTTGTCGGGGTGAAACTCGATAGCCTTTTTACGGTAAGCCTTTTTTATGTCGTCGGCTGATGCGTCTTTCGCCACACCAAGCACTTCATAATAATCACGTTTTTTCATTGTCTTATGTCATTTTTACTCGCCAACCACTACTTTAGGAAAACGGATGACCTTATCGTAAAGTTGGTAGCCTTTTTGCACACAATCGATGATTTTTCCTTTCTGTTCTTCAGTCGGTGCCGGAATAGTTGTTACAGCCTCGTGTATGTTCATGTCGAAAGGTTCGTTTTCTGTTGCCACCACGTTCACTCCGTTTTGCTTTAAGAACGTCATCATTTGAGAATAAATCAAATCTACGCCCTCCTTCAAAGCCGCTACATTTTCTGCATTTTCCATAGCTTTGAGGCTACGTTCGAAATTGTCGATGATGGGCAAAATATCGATTAAAATACGCTCCGACGAGGTTTTTATCCAATCGGACTTCTCTTTCATCATCCGTTTGCGATAATTGTCAAATTCAGCCATCAAACGTAAATACTTATCGTTCACATCATTAAATTTCGTTTCAAAATCGTCAACCGATTGTTCCGTTTGTTGAGAAGAAGCAGTTTCTTCGACTTTTTCCGTACTTTCCGTGTCTGATTGCGCCGATTCTACCTTGATTTTCTCTTTCTTTTTTTTGTTCTCTTTCATAGTGATTTATTTGTATTGTATTTATATCCAATTTTTTACAAGCACTAACTGCAATCATATAGATAAACATTGCAGGTAGCCTACGCATTTCAACAAAAAGTTTGCCAACAAAGGATTTAAGGAGTTATGATAGCCAAACTGACAAAGTGACTGCACTTTTGTCATACTATCTGTTCAAATTGACCATTTCAACCACACAGAGCCCCATACAAAACCTGCTCCGAAAGATAAAAAAATCAAATTATCACCTTTTTTAAATTTAGATTGATTATCCCAAATTAAAATTGGAATTGTAGCCGAAGACGTATTACCATACTTGTCGATGTTAACCAACACTTTAGTATCTTTGTCAATACCCATGCGGTTAGCCAAAGCATCGATAATGCGCAAATTAGCTTGGTGAGGCAAGAGGAATGCAATGTCGTCCGGTTGTAGATTATTACGCTCCATTATTTCAACTGCAACATCAGCCATTTTGGTTACCGCCCATTTGAATACATTTTTACCATCTTGGTAAACGTAATGTTGACGATTGTCCACAGTTTCATGCGTTGCAGGATGTAATGAACCACCGGCTTGCATACATAAAAACTCTTTACCTGCGCCATCGGCACGCAAAATAGCATCTTGTAAACCTGTACCGTCAGTACGACCTTCGAGCAACACTACACCGGCACCATCGCCAAATAAGGGACACGTATTACGGTCTGTATAGTCCGTTATTGATGACATTTTTTCACCGCTCACAACGAGTGCTTTTTTGCAAAAACCACTTTCAACATACAATGATGCTGTTTTTAAAGCATGTATAAAACCTGCACAAGCAGCATTCATATCAAAAGCCATGGCATCTACAATTCCACATTTACCGGCAATAATTGATGCACTGGAAGGGAATACCATATCAGGAGTTACAGTAGAACAAATAATTGCCCCAATTTCACTGGGATCAATGTTATTTTTCTTTAATAGTGCTTTGACAGCTTTGACAGCCATAAATGTCATTCCGTGTTTGCCTTTCAAAATGCGACGCTCACGAATACCTACACGCGACATAATCCACTCGTCGGAAGTATCGACCATAGTACTCAATTCTTCATTCGTAAGAATATAGTCAGGAACATAGGCTTCTATAGCAGTGATAGCTGCCCTTATTTTTTTAGAAATTTCCATTTAATACAAATTTTTAACAAGTACTAACTGCAATCATACAAATTCACTTTGCAGGTAGCCTACCGATTTCAACAAAAAGTTTGCCAAAACCCTTTGGTATGACAATAGGGCTTTCTTTTCAGTAAAACGCTGAATTTTTGCCAGTATTGTGCTTTTACTTGGCAAAAAGTGGGCAAAGTTACACATTTTTTCACGTTAAATTGTCCATTTCGACCAAAAGTCAAAGAATTTTTGTAAGTTTGCGTCTTCAAAAAGGCATCTCATGTCGAAGCAAAAAATAAATATAAAAAACAAACGCGCCTCGTTCGATTATGAACTGATTGAACGGTTTGTGGCAGGAATTGTGCTCTACGGCACAGAGATAAAATCGATTAGAGAAGGCAAGGTAAGCCTCAACGACAGTTATTGCGCTTTTGCAAACAATGAATTGTGGGTGTACAATATGCACATAGCTGCCTACCGTTTGGGAACTTTCTATAACCACGAGACACTTCGGGTGCGCAAGTTGCTGCTGACTAAAAAAGAGCTGCGTCGCTTGCAACGCTCCGTTAAAGAAGACGGTTTGACCATTGTTCCCACCTTTCTATTTATCAACGACAAAGGCTATGCAAAATTAGAAATAGCTTTGGCGCGCGGCAAAAAGCTGTACGACAAACGCCAATCTCTAAAAGAGAGCGACGACAAACGCGAAATTGCGAGAGCCTTCAAGCGGTAAAAAAATGCTTTGAAAATAGTTGCTCGGTAGAAAAAATAATATTAACTTTGCAACGCAATTAAAGGATTTGCCAATTTGGCTCAGTTGGTAGAGCAACGCATTCGTAATGCGTAGGTCCCCGGTTCGAGTCCGGGAATTGGCTCAAAGCCCGTCAATAGGGCATTAAAACAAAAAGGTAGGAAACTGCCGCAATTCCCACTTTACAAAACTATCCACTGACATTTTCTTCCGACCGTATTTAAAAATCGGACGGACAGTGGTGTTTTTATCAAATTCATCTATTAATTTCTATTTAGGATATCGAAATTACAGAACTCACTATTCTACTTTCTCGTCAAAGTATAAATATCTTTCCTTCTGTCGCGTAGATTTCGCACGCTTCCAAATTGGTTCAATTCGTTAAGTAAATCCAAATCCACGTCGGCAATCAATATCATTTCCGTGTTGGGTGTGGCTTCCGCTTTTACTCCGTTGGTAGGAAAAGCAAAATCGCAAGGTGTAAACACCATAGCCTGTCCATATTGTATGTCCATATTATGCACTTTCGGCAGGTTGCCCACACATCCCGCAATAGCTACAAAGCACTCATTTTCAATGGCGCGAGCTTGTGCACAGTGTCGCACACGCGAATAGCCGTTTTGTGTGTCGGTAAGGAAAGGCACGAAAAGAATTTGCATACCTTCGTCGGCAAGCAGGCGTGGAAGTTCCGGAAACTCTACATCGTAGCAAATTAACACGCCAATTTTACCGCAATCGGTATCGAAAGTTTTCAGCACATCGCCGCCTTGCATTCCCCATACGCGAGCCTCATCGGGCGTAACGTGCAGTTTTTCGTATTTCTCACGCGTACCGTCACGGCGACAGAGATATCCCACATTGTAAAGGCTGTTGTCGCGCATTTCGGGCATACTTCCGGTGAGGATATTAATGTTGTACGAAATAGCCAACTCAGACATATTGTTTACAATTTCGTCGGTATATTTGGCTAATTCACGAATAGCATTCGGCTCTGAAAGATGGTTGTATTGAGCCATGAGCGGCGCATTGAAAAATTCGGGAAATAATGCAAAGTCGCAACGGTAACCGGAAACGGCATCAATAAAAAATTCAGCTTGCTGCATCATATCGCCCAAATTTTGGTAAGAGCGCATTTGCCACTGAATAAGCCCAAGGCGAACAATCTTTTTGGCAATGGTCGCTTCATCGGTCGGCTCTTCGTAGTAGATATTATCCCAACGCATCAGCACGGCATATTCGTTGCTCTCTTCGTCGCCGGGCAAATAGCCGCGAAGCACCCGAACCGCCTGAAAATTATTGGATATTTGGAAATTGAGCACAGGGTCGTCCATCTCTTTCAAGCGCACGCCTCTAATATATTCACGTGGCGACATTTTGTCGGCATAGAGATGATAGTTGGGCATTCGTTACCAAAAACAAGATTGACAGATGTCCTTTGTGTGGAATTGCTTTGGATGAGAATGGCGTATGCCCCAAATGCGGTTACAAGAAACAATAACAGATTAAAATTGTGTTTGTAACAGAGACCAAATTTGAAAGATTTGGTCTCTGTTTATTATAAGAATTGTAGAAATTCATAATTTTATTTTCCATACATTCGGAATAAAAGAACAATACGTGTTGCTATTTTTTAAAAGTGTTCGTATATTTGCGAACACTTTTAAAAAGAATATGACAGCTACTAAATATACCGACAAACAAACACGCATTGCACGCTATGCAAAGGCTTTGGGCAATCCAGCACGTATTGCCATAATGGAGTTTTTAGCGCAACAGGAAACCTGTTTTTTTGGCGAAATTCATGAAATTCTGCCCATTGCCAAAGCTACCGCCTCGCAACATCTGAAAGAGTTGAAAGATGCCGGACTGATTCAGGGAGAGATTATTCCACCCAAAGTGAAATACTGTATTAACAAGGAAAATTGGAAGGAAGCAAAGGTTTTGTTTGGAGAATTTTTCGGACAATGTATTTGCGAAAGTGGAGATTGCTGCAAAGAGTAGCATTTCTGTAAAAGAAATGTTTGCCTTCAACAGCCATTTTTTTGCTTGTAATAGTTTTAATATGTTCGTAGTTTGGCGAACAACAAACAAGAATAGTAATCATTTAAAATTAAAAGAAAATGGAAATCAAAGTTTTAGGAACGGGATGTTCAAGTTGTAAAGCACTGTATGCAACAGTTTTACAAGCAGTAAACGAATTGGGTATTGACGCCAATGTGGTTAAAGAAGAAGATCTGATGAAAATTATGGCGTACAACGTGATGCAGTTGCCGGTGCTTGTAATAAACGAAAAAGTGGTGGCAAAGGGCAAAATGTCGTTGCAAGAAGTAAAAGAAGTATTGAATAGAAAAGACTAAAAACGATGAAAAAATTATTGTTATTATTAGCTATCATTAGCTCTTTCGTTGCTTGCGGAAATGCCCAGAAACAAACGGAAACTGCTGCCACAAAGACAACCGAAAACACTTTAGAAGTGCTTTATTTTCACGGCAAACAGCGTTGTATAACCTGCCGCGCCATTGAAATGCTTACGAAAGAGGTATTGGACTCGGATTTTGCAGAAGCGCAGAAATCGGGCAAATTGGTTTTCAAAATCATAGACATTTCGCAAAAAGAAAACAAAGCCATTGCCGAAAAATACGAGGTGGCGTGGTCGTCCTTGATTTTAAATAAAGGGGGCAACGTTGTAAATTTGACCGATATGGGTTTCAGTTACGCCAAAGGTCAACCGGAAGTGTTTAAAGCCCAGCTCAAAGAGGAAATAACCAAACTTTTGCAATAATGGAATGGCTTCAAAATTTATTGGATAACAGTTCTATACCCGTCATTACGGCATTTTTGCTGGGTTTGCTTACGGCAGTCAGTCCGTGTCCGTTGGCAACCAACATTACGGCTATCGGCTATATCGGCAGAAACATTGAAAATCGCCAAATCGTTCTTCGCAACGGGCTGCTTTATACGTTCGGCAGAATTTTATCATACACCATTTTAGGCATTATTCTGCTTTTGATTCTCCGCGAAGGCGCAAGTCTGTTTCCTGTTCAAAAATGGCTGGCGACATACGGCGAAATGATTATTGGTCCGGCATTATTGTTAATCGGGTTATTTATGCTTTTTGGCGACAAACTGCATTTGCCTAAATTCGGCTTTGGAGGTAACGTTGAAAAAATTGCCAAACGTGGCGGTTTGGGAGCCTTGTTGCTCGGAGCGTTATTTGCGTTGGCATTTTGTCCCACAAGCGGTGTTTTCTATTTTGGCGCACTTATTCCTTTATCGGCAAGCACCGAAGGCGGATTTTTACTGCCTGCCGTCTTTGCTGTTGCAACCGCTCTGCCTGTGCTGATTATCGCTTTTCTACTGGCGTTTAGCGTGGAGAATGTCGGCAAGTTTTATGGAAAAGTTACCACATTTCAAAAGTGGCTGAATTCGATTGTAGGGCTCTTGTTTGTTGCAATTGGGGCATATTATCTATTACTAATTTTCTTTTGAATCCGAAATGAAGAAACAAGGCATAGGCTTTTTTGAACGATACCTCACCATTTGGGTGGCGCTATGTATCGTTGTCGGCATTGCCATCGGGCAATATATTCCGGCTATACCCAAAACATTGAGCAAATTAGAGTATGCTAACGTATCAATCCCAGTCGCCATATTGATATGGTTGATGATTTATCCGATGATGCTCAAAGTCGATTTCCAAAGCGTGAAAAATGTAGGGAAGCGACCAAGAGGCATTATTGTAACCTGCGTCACCAACTGGCTGATAAAGCCGTTTACGATGTTCGGTATCGCATGGTTATTTTTCTATGTGATTTTCAAAAACCTGATTCCCGCTGATTTGGCAAACGAATACCTTGCCGGGGCAGTACTTTTGGGGGCTGCACCTTGTACGGCAATGGTTTTTGTATGGAGTTATCTTACCAAAGGCGATGCAGCCTATACGTTGGTGCAGGTGGCGGTGAACGACTTGATTATTCTTGTGGCGTTCGCTCCCATTGTGGCATTTCTGTTAGGCGTTGGCGGTGTTGAAATCCCTTGGGACACTTTGTTGTTATCAGTGGTTCTATTCGTAGTTATTCCGCTATCAGCAGGTGTAATTACTCGTATGAGTATTGTAAAACGTAAAGGAATAGAGTATTTCAATAACGTGTTCGTTAAGAAATTCGACAACTTCACCATTGGCGGACTTTTGCTTACACTCGTTATTCTTTTCTCTTTTCAAGGAGAAACGATTTTGAACAACCCTCTTCATATCCTACTTATCGCTATTCCATTGATTATTCAAACTATATTGATATTCTTTGTGGCGTATGGTTGGGCGAAAGCGTGGAAGTTGCCACACAATGTGGCTGCTCCTGCCGCAATGATCGGAGCAAGTAACTTTTTTGAATTGGCCGTGGCAGTCGCAATCTCTTTGTTCGGTCTTCAATCCGGTGCCGCTTTGGCAACAGTGGTCGGTGTATTGGTCGAAGTTCCGGTTATGCTATGTTTAGTCTATATCGCAAATCACACAAAAAATCATTTTAATAACTAATTAATTACCAAAGAAATGAAATGTAAAATCAGTTTATCATCTATCATCTTGCTATTTGTAAGTACTATTATGTTTGCCAATAACTCGTCAAAAGTTGAAATGCTTTATTTTAAGGTAAATCTGCCATGCTGCCAAGCACGAGCATGCAATAATTTAGAAAACATCACCAAAACAATTATCGAAAATAACTTTGATAAAAAAGACGTAATATTTACTACCATTAAGCTCTCTGATGAACAAAACAAAACTTTAGTCACCAAATATAATGCAAAATCACAAACGGTTATTTTGGAGAATAAGAAAAAGAAGAAAAGCATAGATGTTTCAGATATTGTCAAAAAGTTTGCCATCAGCAACGATCAGGCACAATATGAAAAAGAATTAAAAGAGAAAATCAAACAAATTATCAAATAAGCTATGATACAAACTTTTGCAGATTGGTTGGTTTACGGTATTTTCGGCTTAAATGCCGAAAGCAATTTAGGTTCAGCCGTTAATTTCTTCTTTTACGACACCATCAAGATATTGATTTTACTGTTTTTAATCAGCGCGATAATGGGCGTAATCAACGCCTATTTTCCTGTTGATAAGGTGCGGAATTACCTTACCAAACACAAAATGTTTGGATTTCAGTACTTTCTGGCATCTCTTCTTGGATTGATAACTCCGTTTTGCTCGTGCAGCAGCGTGCCACTGTTTATCGGTTTTGTGAAAGGCGGCATCCCAATGGGTGTTACTATGGCGTTTCTGATTTCCTCCCCATTATTGAGCGAGATAGCCATTGCGATGTTTCTCGGAACCTTTGGTGTAAAAATCACATTAGTTTATATCATAAGCGGTATGGTGCTGAGTATGCTTGGAGGAATGGTGTTGGGGAAGTTTCGTCTGGAACGATTTCTTACGCCTTGGGTGCTTGAAATTCAAAAGAAAAGCATTGGCGAAACAGAAAAATGGGAAACCGAAAGCATTTCGTTTAAGAAGCGATTGCCGTCAATCATTAGAGAATCGTGGAAAATTGTGAGCGGGGTTTTGGTTTATGTGCTTATCGGTATTGGCTTAGGTGCGGCCATGCACGGATTTGTTCCGGATGGTTTTTTTGAGCAAATTCTTTCTGCCGACAAATGGTATAGCGTTCCCCTTGCCGTTATTGTTGCTGTACCGGTGTATGCCAACGCTGCTGGAATTGTCCCAATCGTAGAAGTATTTGTTCAGAAAGGCATTGCCCTCGGCACTGCTATAGCTTTTATGATGGCGGTTATTGGTCTTTCGTTTCCCGAAGCTATGCTTCTGAAAAAAGTGATGACGTGGAAGTTTATCGGCATCTTTTTCGGTACGGTAACACTGTTTATTATCTTGTGCGGTTATCTGTTCAATTGGATTTTCTGATAACGGTTGGCGGTATGGTTAGTTGCCGATTTCGAAGCACTTTCCTATCAAGCTACAACTACTTTTGATACGAGCTGAAATGCTTGATAAACCACTGACTGCCAAATGTTTTATACACGTTGTTGTGCACTGGTGTTCTGTTTTTCCTGTCATTTTTCTTTCAATTTGCTACAACGTTTCTGTCTGCCGTGCGTTGGGTAAGACACACTTATTGACAAGCTTTAGCTTCGCTGATTTTTGCTCCGCTCGGCAAAGATCAAACGAGTTTGTCTTTGCTCTCGCTTATCGCAAAAATTGGCTTTAGCGTTGGCTTGTGGGGCTTTGGCAATGTGCTTGCAAATGCGTTGGCATATTAAAATAATTTTTCTTGTTTGTAATTCATAGCAAAGTTAAAAGCTTTTTGTAAAGTCTTTTCACCAATACCAGGATAACTAACGAGTTTTACCATTGAGCAAACATCTGGATTTTTCAATACTTCATTTATTTTTCTAATATATTGAGGCTGTATCCCTGTTGCAACTTTTACTTCTTGATCAGAAAGTTTCTTCCAATTTATTTTAAAAGCTTCAAACAAATCGTCTGATGCAAAAGGGTCATAATCATAAACTTCTATTGGAATATCACATTCTGATAAATACTTAATCATTAATAGTTTTACTTCTTCTCTTTCTAATCCTCCATTGTGAGTTCCAAGTAGAGGAAATGCTATTGATGTTATACACTTTTCTTTATATGTTTCAGAAAATTTAATAAGACCTTTTTCTATGTATTCCATTTTACTTGGATATTTCCAATGATATTTAGTTGGAAAATTTAATACCCAAGGAGTGTTTGGCTGTTGGTTGTATAACCATAGTTTTCCTATTCCTATGTGTTTTTCATCGCAATACCTTTTATAAATATCAAACATTAAAGGGTATCGAAGTTTAAAAACAAGTGCAATTCCTTTTCCCATCACACCTACGCAATTAATGGTATTTACGATTGTTTGTGCTTTAGAATTAAAAATATTTCCATTAATAAACTTTAAATTAGATGGAATAGT
>DUQS01000067.1 GCA_012837685.1 Bacteroidales bacterium | reverse complement strand
TCTTGTTTGCTTTCTTCATCAGTTATATGGACATCTATACTCTGAAACAAAATATCACTTTTGACATAGTAAAGCATATGAGTTTTCCAAAATAACACAACATCTTTATTATCAGTATAGACTTGTTCATACACTCTTTGCCAATTTGCAGTTTTGACAAAATACACACTTCCGCTTTCTGAAAAGTATTTCTCAAAAAAACTATAGAGTTTGTCAAAAAACTCTTCTTTGAAAGAATCAGTTATTATTTGCTCATTATTTACAGACTTTTTAAATTCTTCCAAAATCAGCTTATAGTAGCTTGATTTGATCTTTAGAAGATTAACATAGCCAGAATCTCCCTCGATATTTGCACCTGTAAAAATACTTTCAAGTGCTTGATAAAATTTGTTTTCATTTATAGTAGTCATAGTTTTATATCCTTAAAAGTAAAAGTTTGTATTTAGTATAAAGTATTTCTCTTTATTTTCCATCTATAAAATCAATAAATCATTTTTGCGAATACTTGGAGCAAAAATACCTCTTTTCCCTCTCCTTAAAAAAGAAAAAATTAAATTTGTTCCTTAAAAAAATTAAAAATCACTTTTCCGCATTTTGAATTGACCATAACAACTAAATTGTTGGAACTGTTTTTTTTCAAATCAATTGTCTGTTTTTGGTAACCGATGAAGCTAATAGTGATTTTTTGCGGTTTTTTCGGTAGTAGTTGTAGTTCAAAACAGCCGTCTATGTCGCTCAATGTGTAGTTGTTTGTGGCGCATTGTTCAACGATAACTGCGGGCATTGCTTCGCCCGATGAATTACTAATAGTGCCACTAATAATCAACGGATTAGACGTTGTTGCAAAGGTTGTTATATTTATGGTAAGCAGTACTCCGACTAAAATTGCTCTCATGATGGATTGGTTTTGAGTTTTGAATAAAAACGACAAAAAGGCGACAAACCACAAGTGGCGCATTTCGGGCGACGGGCGGTGCAAACGTAGCGTCCGTGAAGAATGAGCCAATGGTGTGCCTTAGATATAAGTTCTTCGGGAATATATTTGACTAATTCTTTTTCGGTTTGAAGTGCATTTTTGGAGTTGGTTGTCAATCCCAAGCGTTCCGATACGCGGAAAACATGTGTGTCCACTGCCATTTTTGGCTGATTGAACATTACCGAAGCAACGACGTGAGCGGTTTTACGACCAACCCCCGGTAGCGACATCAACTCGTTCGTGTCTTGCGGAATTTCACCATTGTAATCTGTCATCACTTTTTGTGCCATACCTACCAAATACCGTGCTTTGGAATTTGGATATGAAATGCTGCGAATATATTCAAAAACTTCTGATACAGAAGACTTTGCAAGCGATGCCACATTGGGATAGGCAGCAAAAAATGCCGGAGTTGTTTGGTTAACTCTTTTGTCGGTACATTGTGCCGATAAGATGACAGCCACCAACAATTCGTAAGCGGTCTTGTACCGCAATTCACTTTTGGCTACGGGCATGTTTTCCGTAAACCATTTGATAATGAGTGAATAACGTTCTTTTTTTGTCATCTTTTCCCAAATCGATAATAACAAGCAAAGGTAAATGTTTTTTCTTCTTTTTCAAAACATCTTTTAGTTTCCCAACTAAAAAATGTTATCTTTAAGCTGTTTAGGAATTAATTTTGCATACGATTTAGTGATTTTTTTCGTTTTTCAAAATGTTGCCTATCGCATATATTCCGAATTTTAATTATCTTTGTACGATTTATTGAACTATAAATTTATGGTGAAAACAACAAATAAAAAAGATAACTCCGACGGCTTTTTTGCTGCACTAAAAGCTTTTTTTCGCGACGAACGCACACAATTTGCTTTTGGCATAGTGCTTTTGATAGGTGTACTTTACGTTTTTATGGCGTTGTTGTCGTTCTTTTTTACGGGCGAAGCCGATCAAAGTATCGTCAATGGGCAGTATTCCTCCATTGAGGAGTTGAAAGATATTACTAATTGGACGGGGTCGTACGGCGCCTATTTAGCTGAAGTAATCATAAATCGCTGGTTCGGTGTGGCGGCGTTTGCTTTTTTGTGGTTCCCGTTTGTAGCGGCTTTGCGTTTGATAGGCATTCGCTTGATGGCGTTGTGGAAAGCTTTTCTCTTCTCATCATTATTTATGGTGTGGTTTTCGCTCTTTTTTGAATTTTTCCTTTCTTCCATTTTCGATAATACATTTATTAAAATTGGTGGCGAGCATGGTGAATTGTGCGTAACGTGGCTGAAAATTTATGTAGGAACTCCCGGTACGTTTTTCATTTTGCTTGGCACGGGAGTGCTGTTCGCTATTTTTGTTTTTAGTTCAACATTGCCGTTTTTTAAACGGTTGTTTAGTAAAAAAGGACAGACGGAAACAATTGATTTAGAATCATCGGCTGTAGATTTTGAAGAAGATGAAAAATTGGAGGAAAACGGTGAAACTATTCCGTCCGATTGGATAATAACGGAGAGTGACGGAGAGGAAGAAGATTCTCTTTCGACACCGACAGTAAAAAAAGTGCAAGTTGATGACGATGCTTCGATTGAAATTGAAATAGAATCGACGGTAGCTGAAAATGAAGTGATAGATGATTATAGCGTTGAAAATCTCGGCTTGTATGACCCCACTTTGGAGTTGTCCGATTACAAATATCCTACTTTAAATTTACTGAAAGAGTATCCGCAGACGCAGACATTTGTCAACAAGGAAGAACAAGATGCTAATCAAAAGCGGATTATTACCACGTTGCGTCATTATGGTATAGGCATTAAAAGGATATTTGAAACTGTTGGTCCCACTATTACGCTTTACGAAATTGTTCCCGAAGACGGCGTGCGTATCAGTAAAATACGCAATTTGGAGGCAGATATTATGTTGAGTTTGGCAGCTACGGGCATACGTATCATTGCGCCAATTCCGGGCAAAGGAACTATCGGTATTGAAGTGCCCAACAGTTCGCCGAAAATCGTTTCCATGTACGCCACTATCGGCTCTAAAAAATTCCAAGAATCTACCTACGATTTGCCAATTGCGTTGGGGCGCACCATTACCAACGAGGTGTTTATGTTCGATTTATGCAAAATGCCTCACTTGTTGGTGGCAGGTGCTACGGGGCAAGGAAAATCCGTTGGTTTGAATGTTCTTATCACTTCTTTATTATATAAGAAACATCCGTCTCAACTGAAATTTGT
The DNA here is from genome assembly GCA_012837685.1 of Bacteroidales bacterium. GTDB lineage: Bacteria > Bacteroidota > Bacteroidia > Bacteroidales > Paludibacteraceae > DUQS01. The sequence goes on along the minus strand of DUQS01000067.1, from coordinate 10,277 downwards.
TTTGATTGACCCTAAAAAGGTGGAATTCAATATCTATACCGGTATCGAAAAGCATTTTTTGGCAAAATTGCCGGACGAAGTTGAGCCTGTAGTTACCGAATCGGAAAAAGTAGTGCAAACGCTCAATTCTTTGTGCAAAGAAATGGATCATCGCTACGATTTGCTGAAAATAGCACATGTTCGCAATATTAAAGAGTACAACGAAAAATTTGTCAATCGTCGATTAAATCCCGAAAAAGGGCATAAATTTTTGCCTTACATTGTGGTTGTTATCGATGAGTTTGGAGATTTGATAATGACGGTTGGCAAGGAGGTGGAAATGCCGATTGCTCGTATTGCTCAGTTGGCGCGTGCCGTAGGTATTCACATGGTAATTGCCACTCAGCGTCCTTCGGTAAACATTATTACGGGTGTTATTAAAGCGAACTTTCCGGCGCGTATTGCTTTTAAAGTTTCGGCTATGGTCGATTCTAAAATTATTCTCGATGGGTCGGGAGCGGAACAGTTGGTGGGTAAGGGCGATTTGCTCTTTTCGCAAGGTGCTGAATTTGTGCGCGTACAGTGTGCTTTTGTCGATACTCCGGAAGTGGAAAATGTTGTTCAATTCATTTCCAATCAGCGCGGTTATCCTACAGCATTCGAATTGCCCGAACCTGATGTTGCAGAGGCTGATGCTCAAGAAATTGGTGCTGTTGATTTGAACAATCGTGATGAACTTTTCGAAGCTGCTGCCCGTTTGGTGGTGTCCACTCAACAAGGTTCCGCATCCAATATTCAGCGCAGATTTTCCGTTGGCTACAATCGTGCCGGACGCATTGTTGACCAGCTTGAGGCAGCCGGAATTATCGGTCCGTACGAAGGAAGTAAACCCCGTCAAGTATTAGTGCAAACTGAATACGATTTGGAACGTATTTTGAACAATTTGTAAACTTTTGCACGGTTTTTGCTAAGCTTATAAAAAGACAACATGAAAAAGTTACTCATTATATTGTTAGCGTTGTTTACTACAGCAACTTTTGCACAAGAGGAGCAACAAGCCAAACAGATTTTGCTTTCGTCGGTTTCTCTTATCCAAAAATCGCCGCTACAAACGAAATTTCAATTATCGTATTTCAATCCGCGCTCGGCTGATGAAAACATCACTAAAGAAGGAACGCTTGTAATAAGCGGTCGTAAGTTTGTGGTAAAAATGGCTGATGTAGAGACTTTTTTCAACGGAAAAACGCAGTGGGTTTTTGTGAAAGAAAACAACGAAGTTACCATTACCGAACCGACTCTCAAAGAGTTGCGCGAAATAAATCCGCTGTTGCTGATTTCCGACTGTACCCGCACGCATCGATTGGCTTTTGAAGACCAATCGGCTGCCGACAAAGCTTTTTGGCACATTTGCCTCTATCCGTTGGATAAAGCCGCTGATTATTTCCAGATAAAAATCAAAATCGCTAAAAAAGACAAATATCCTCGTTCTATTGATATTTTTCAAAAAAACGGCGATAAAATCAAATTTTTCTCCACCGCTTACACTGTTTTGAAGTCGTTGCCCGACAACAAATTTGTGTTCGATGTTAAAACAAATCCCAACGTTGAGGTAAATGATTTACGCTGAATGATTTAAATGGATTTTTTCTTTTTTACTTTTAGTGTGTCGCTGTGTCTAAAATATAGTAGATACAGAATTCGATTTCAAAGTTGATATAAAAAACAGTAATAGTTAATAATGTCTAAAATAAAGATAATAATAGTTAAAATAAAAATATTGTTTGCTAGATTGAATTTAATATTATATCTTTGTTGAGTTATTGTGGTGAATAATAATTGTTTTTTATAAAATAATAACAATTTTAACAATTAAATTAACTAATGCTTAATTAACACATATCAATCTTAATTTTTTTATCTATCTTAATTTTTTTATCTATGAGAACAAACAAACTGACATTGATTAAACTCTTCGGAGTTGTTGCTTTGGTAAGTTGCTTGTCGATTCCGGTACAAGCGCAGATGACAGGCAAGTTGTCGAATGTACAACGCCTTACCAACGACGGCGAGCGTTACGTAAACGTACAATGGTCGCCCGATGGTTCTAAGTTAGCCTTCACGAAAGAAGGTTTTGATGGTATCGAAGTTATCGATATGGCAACGAAATCGCGTAAAGTGGTAACGGATGCACCTAACTCTGGCGACCGTTTTCAATGGTCGGCTGACGGCAAAGAAATTCTTTACCGCCACACAAAATGGGAAGATGGCGAACGCACGCACACCATTCATGTAACCGACTTGGCAGGTAAATCGCAACAAGTTTCTGCAGGTCAACGCTACTTGCAGCCGGCTTCATGGCGTTATACCACCGCAGGCGAAAAACGCGTGTTGAGTGTCGATGGCCAAATTGTAAAACAACCTCAAATTGAAAAGCTTTCTGTTGCAAAAACTAAATCGGTACTCACCACAAGACGTGCTAACTTGAGCACTTTTTGTGATGAAAACATGCATTTGTGGCTGATTGACGAGAATGGCAAAAAAACCATGTTGAATGAAAGCGGTTTGGAACCGGCATTTTCGCCGAACGGTCAAAAAATTGTCTTCAACGAAGATGATTATTTGATTGTTATGGACTTGAATGGTCGCAACCGTCGTGACCTTGGCATGGGTTTCCGTGCGACATGGATTAACGACAATCAAATCGTTTTTGAATTGACAACCGACGATGGTCACCACTACACAGGTGGCGAACTTTATCTGATGAACATCGATGGTAGCCTTCGCGTGAAACTGACCGATACTCCTGACAGAATTGAAATGTATCCGACTTGGAACGAAAAAGCGCAAAAATTGGCATTCGTTTCTGAAGTTGACGGACAAATCTACACAGCAGACCTGAAATAAATAATAACCTTAAATATATGACAAAAATGAAAAAATCACTTTTACTGTTTTCAATGTGTGTGCTGATGGTGTTTCCGTTGGCAGCGAGAGATTTAAGTGGGTATCGTATAGGAATTGATGCCGGTCACGGTGGCTCAGACCCCGGTGCACAAGGTCCAAGAGCTCCCCACGAGGCAACTTTGTGTTTGAACATGTGTAATTCACTTCGAACGAAATTGCAATCAGACAATGCTCCTACTATGATGACACGTACTTCGAATGTTTATGTCAGCTTATCGGCAAGAGCTTCTAAGTTTACCAGCTATGACCCTTATATTGCATTGTCCGTACACTTGAATGCCGCTAACACAACCGCTTACGGAACGGAAACATGGTATTGCAAAACGACGGGCAATAGCTATTCGTTGGCGAGTTCCATGCATACTCGGATGGTGGCTTGTATGCGCGATGGTGCATTGGGCAGCACAACTGCTCCTACTAAAAATGGCCGTACATTTGCTCGTGGTGTGAAACAGACTTGTTGGACGGTTATCAATATATCTGCTGGCATTCCCGGTGTATTAACCGAAGGCTTATTTATTGATAATCCGAGCGAACACACTTACTTGTGTTCTACCGGCGGTTTCAACGCTTGGGTAATGGGACATCTTTATGGTTGCTATACGCATATAAATAAATGTGTTAATAGTTCAGTTCCTGCAACACCGCCTGCAGCGGGTGTTACACTAACGCTTTCTACTTCTACTACGTCAATAGCATTTGGCAATGTTGTTGTTGGTCAAAAATTGGATAGAGGTGTTTCTGTTACTATTAACGGAGCCTCTTCGGCTTCTATTTCCACTAATAATCCTACTAATTTTAAGATTTCGCAAGGAACTGTCAATAATGGGCAATCTTTTGTTATCGGATTCTATCCCTCTGCTCAACAAAATTATTCGGGCACGGTAAAGGTTACTGCTTCGGCCGGTGGACAAACTAAGTCTGTAGCTATCTCTTGTACCGGTACAGGTGTTCCTCAACCGCGTACCATTACGCCCGCAGCCAATTCTGTTGAAGGATTTAGTGCTGTCATTATGCAAGAGCAAATAAAGACGTTGAACGTTTCGGGTAGCAATTTGACATCCAATATCGCAGTGTCATGTTCCAATCCTTCGATATTCGAAGTTACTCCCACATCATTAGGTACATCGGGAGGAACTCTCAGTATCAAATTTAAACCTACCGAAGTACGTACGTATACGGGCAAAATTACGTTGAGTAGTTCTGGTGCTAATACCGTAACAGTATCTTTGTCCGGTAAAGGTAGGGGTATACCTATTAATTTGCAGCAAGTTTGGAACTACAGTCAGAAAAACGGTTTGCCGGCTGCTAGCGATACGAAGAAAGGATGGGCAAGCGACCCGTTGAAAATCCGTAACTTCGATTATGCTAATGGTGCCCTTTATGTGGTAAATGCCGCAGACGGAATAATTACCAAAGTAAATGCTCAAACCGGTGAAACGCTTGGCGAATTGAATATGACGGGTGTTAACGGTGGAGCTCTCAAAGTATGCGACTGTAAAGTTATTAGCGGAAAAGTGATAGCTAGCAATGTTACCGGTAATCCTGCCGAAGATCCTTTCAAAGTTTATGTTTGGGACCAAGAGAATATGCCGCCGCGTGTGTTACTGCAAACTAATAATGCCGGAACTGACATTGGGCGTATTGGCGACTGCATAGGATTGAAGGGCGATTTAACTAACGGAGTGCTTTTGTTTGGTGGTAAAACATCGTTAGGAAAAAACCGTGTGGTGAAATTTACTATCACCAACGGAGTTTGCAACACAACACCTACAATAATAAATATGGTGGACTTGGAAAACAAGGAGATGTATTTCGGAAACTCTGTTCGTGTACAATCCGCTAGTTCTACAAACGAAAAATTCTGGTGCAATGGACAAAATTATTTGCCGACATTGTTTGAACCCGATGGCACTATGTCTGCTACGGTCAATCCCGAAGCAATGGATATAGGTGAAGGTGTTATGCTTAATGGTAATACAGCCGGTAATGCTTTCAAAGCCTTTACGTTTGGTGGTGTTCAATACGGAGTAGCTACACGTTACAATATTGTTACCAGTGTAACTGATGGTTCTACTTATAAAGGTGGTCGTTTCAATCTGTTTGATGCTACGGAAGGCTGGGCAAAAGCTTCTAAACTGGGCGAATATCCTGCAGCCGGACTTGGCACCGATTATCGCAACACGAACTGTGCATCGAGCTTGGCAGTAGCTGTTACGCGTGAAAACAATGTAGATACCGGTCTTGAAGTTTGGGTGTCTGTCTTAGGACAAGGTATAGCTTGTTTCAAGAGTGGTACGGTAAAACAACAAAATCCTACACCTGTAACGCCCTCTACTGACCCGACGATAAGTTTCGGTACCCCGGGTTTGAGTTTCTCGACTGTGGCTACCGAACCAAAATCGCAAGGAGTTACCATTACGGCTACTAACTTGACGGCTAATATCACTTTTGAATTGACCGGTACTAATGCCAATTTATTCTCGGTGTCGCCTCAAACTGTCGATAAAACCGGTGGTCAAGTGACTATTACTTATAGTCCGACGGCTGAAGGTACGCACACAGCTACGTTGAAAGCTCTGTCTTCCGGTGCGAGTGCCACGCTCAATTTGACGGGACAAGCTTCTAAAAAGACTTACTTCAACGAAAATGTAACCGATATGGAGGAGGTTTGGAACTACTCTACAAATAAGAATAATACGGCACAAGCTCCTTGGTTAATCCTTTCCGATGTTGTGTCGCGCGATATGGCATTACTCAACAATAAATTGTATGTACTAAATGCTAAAGCGTGGAACACGACTCCTGAAATTGTTATAGTAAATGCTAAAACAGGTGCGAAAATTGGCAACTTGAACGTTACAGGTATCGCAGGTGGCGAATCGGTATTGGGTTCTGTTAAAGCTTTGGGTGGTAAAATCATTGCGAGCAATGGTGCAAGAACACCTAACGATGCGCTGAAAGTTTACAAATGGGATAGCGACGCAGCAGCTCCTGCCGTATGGTTAGAAGATGCTACACATGCTAACACTCATGGTGGTGAAATAATGTCTGTAAGTGGTGATATGACTAATGGTCGCGTGATATTTAGCGACGGAACTAAAGTATTCTACTATACCGTAACTAATGGTACAATAGCCACATCTCCGACTGTTATCAATTTGACAAAAGATGGTACAGCCTATTCTGTTGGTGCACAAAAAGGTTCTGTCGATGTTACGTTCAATAGCGACGGTTCTTTGTGGGTAACAGGTAAAGATCGTCAACCTACGCTCTTCAATTCTTCAGGTGTTTATCAAGGTGAATTGTCGACTGCAGCAGTAGGAGGTCCTGTACATGGAACTTCAGCTCGCTTTTTCACTTTTGGAACAAAGAAATATGCAGCGGTAGTTACTTATTTGAATAAGACAGCATCCTCTTTGGCTGAAGGCTGTTTTTCTATAGTGGATATTACCGGTGGATTTTCAGCTCCCGAACAACCGAATGGAATATATCCTTCGGCCGGTTTAGGTAATACTCGCAATACATTATTTAATTCTGCAGTTTGCCAATCGGTAGAAGATAAAGTTCTGAATGTTTGGGTGTTGGTTCCGTTCCAAGGTTGTGCTTACTTTAAGTACAACGGTGAAACCACAAGTCCTCCTGTAGCAATTGATCAGGTGCGCAACGATGCTGCTAAAATGGTGCTTTACAACCATACGGAAACATTGTTTGTAGATGGCATTGAAGCAGCAAACATTGACCTTTATACGCTGACAGGACAAAAAATCCGTACGGTGAAGAATAGCAACGAACTTTCTGTTGCCGGTCTGCAAGGCATCTATCTAGTTATTGTGAAAGACAGTAACAATATGATGCACACCGGAAAGGTTATCTTGAAATAATTCTTATTAGAAAAACTTGAAAAAAGAGTGGAAAAGTCCACTCTTTTTTGTTTAATTTTTGCAAAGAAATCAAAATTGATAATAAATTTATAACTAACAATTTATGCTATTTTTAGATGCAAAAAATAATTAAAAAAAAATGTTGATTTTGTTTGGTTTGTTTAAATAAAAAATAGTATCTTTGCGTGGATATATGTTGTTATATTTTTTAAAACCTAATTATCTAAACTTATAAATTCTATTTATTATGAAAAAACTAACTCTTTTGGTATTGTTGTTGCCATTTTTCACTGTCTTTGCGCAAGACTTTGATATGAAGGCAAATTTCTCAAATTCAGTAGGTTACAATATAACCGAAAAAGGTTATATTGCACTACCGAAACAGACGGCAAAAGGCATTATTGCCACTAACAACCGTTACTCCGAAATTTATTTGGTAAAAGACAAAAGCCTCAAAACTTTGGTTGCAACTCGCGGTTGCGGAAGTTACACGAATCTCAACAAAGAGAAAACATTGCTGGGTTTCAAAAGCATTGACGAAAACGGCAACCAAGCACCGGCTATTTTGAATTTGATGACTGAAGAAGTAATGTTATTGGAGGATTATTCAAATCAATGTGGTCAGGTTTCATTCAGTAATGACGGAACAATCGCTTATACTGTTGGCAATAATCTGATAATTAACCGAAACGGCGTTAAGAAAAGCTATGATTTGGGTTATTACACCAACATTGCCAATCTGTCGCCCGACGGCAAATCAATTGCTTTCAGCGACCCCGATGGTCATCCGATACTGATGGATTTGACAACCGGTTCAAAGACAAAAATGTCGGACATTGGCGATTTGTACAATCCGAAATGGTCGCCCGACGGTCAAAAGATTGTTGTTGAACAAGGCAATGCTACTCTTTATGTGATAGAACCTGCGCAAAAGAAAGTGCTGAAATTGGATAAAGGTTTTGAAGCTTCATGGACGGCCGATTCTAAAGAATTGGTTTATTCACGTTCGGACTATGAAAATGACGATGTATTCTTCTTTAAGGGTATTTCGGTACATCAAGCTTCATTCGATGGCAAAATGCGACGCGTTATTATTCCCACTTCCAAAGAATGCCCACAAGAAGTAGCCCTTTTGGACAATGGTAAATTGGCTGTTTCTTATTCTTACGGCAACCGTCGTTTGGTGGCAGTAAGCCTTTCTGACACAAAATCGAGCATCGAGGAAGAGTTGTTTACACTTCCCGCTCAAAACGTACACTTTGGTAAAGTACCTAAAAACTTAAAGAACAATAACGTTACTTTGCGTCCTTCTACTAAATCGACACCACAGACCAAAGTCGGTTCTATCGGTAAGGATGATATACCTTACATTAACCAAGTTTATGATGTACCTGCTTCTTATGCCGGATGTACGGGTTACGGCTATGTAGCTTGTGCCCCTTCTACTTCGTGCATGCTGTTGGGTTATTATAAACTTGTGCCCAAACACGCAGTTTCTTCGCGTCATGGTGGCTGGGGATCAACCATTTATTATTCATGGTACGTAGGACAACAATATACCTCATCTACCAACTATACGTTCAGTTTGGCGGCGAAAGGTAATGGTTGTTACGCTAAGGGTGGTTACGGTTATATGTGGAATGGTGGTTCGCCAAGCTCTAAGATGAGAGGTTTTTACCAAAATAATGGTGTTACAAGTGCTGCTTACGATTATTCCGGTTATTCTAAAATTAAATCTGAATGTGCTGCTAATTATCCCTATTCATGGTGTATAACTTCGAGTAGATCGAATGGTCACTTGATTTTACCGTTTAGGGCAGATGCCAGGTGTGTGAAAGTAAATAACGTATGGACGATTTTAGATGATCGTACCGGCAGTGTGGTGGTACACGACCCCTATGGTGATGCCAATGCTTCGACATGGTTGGGCGATGGTCGCTATTCGACTTATGATTGCCCCGGATACAACAATGGTTACATTAGGATGTCAAATGCGTGGGGTGTTGTTGTGCGTTACACAAAACCTACCACTACTTCTATTAAAACCAGCGTGTCATCGTTGGCATATGGTGGTGTAACAGTGGGTTCAACCTCTCAAAAAACGTTTAAGGTAACATTGGAAGGACTATCGTCGGCAACAGTAACATCATCTAATAATTCTATCTTTGCTGTTAGCCCCACGTCAGTTTCAAATGGAACTACCGTAACGGTAACTTTCAAACCCACTGCGGCGCAATCATATAGTGGTACTATTACTGTAGCCAATGGCTCACATAAAGCGACTGTATCTTGCTCGGGTTCCGGTATAAATCCTCCATTAACATTTACTCAAGTATGGAACTACAGTGAAAGATCGACTGCAGGCACACCTGCTTGGGCAAGCGATAAAACTAAAATACGTAACATGGACTTCGGTGGCGGAAAACTTTATGTTGTTAATCCGGTAGACGGAGTTATCCATGTCATCAATTCACAAACGGGAGCAAAACTGAAAGATTTAGATATGACGGGTGTTGAAGGCGGTGCATTGAAAATTATAGACTGTAAATATGTAGGCGGTAAAATCATTGCCTGTAATATTGCTGCCAGCGGCAGTCCTCTAAAAGTTTATGTTTGGGACAATGATAATGCACAACCTCGTGTATTTCTAAATACAACTTCATACGGCGGTATGGACCGTATCGGCGATTGCCTTAGCATTGAAGGTGACCTTACGAACGGCAAAATCTATTTTGCTGCGGGAGGTACAACCACAGCAAACAAAGTGTTGATGTATACCATTACAAATGGCGTATGTTCAACAACGCCGACAATTACGGAACTAAACGAAGCCGGAGATAAAATAGTGTTGGGTCTGTCTCCCAGAGTACGTCCTTCGGGAACCGGTAAATATTGGGTTATGGGGCAAAACTATTATCCCACTTTGTGTAGTGGTGAAGGAACTGCTATAATTCCGTTAAATCCTGATGCTTTGTTAAATGATTGCGCCGGAAACGATTTTAAAGCCTTTACATTCAAAGGTACGCAATATGGCATAGCAACGACTTACCAACCGGGCGCAACGGCACAAGAAAAACTTACTTTAGGAAGAGTGTGTTTGGTAGATGCTACTTCCGGTTGGGCGGATGCTGACAAAATTGGAGAATACCCCAGTGGTGGTATGGGTACCACTCGTAATACAAGCTTTTCTACAAGCGTAGCGGTTGCTGTAAACGGTACTTCGGGAGTTGAAATGTGGGTACTGATACACAATCAAGGTATAGCTTATTTCAAACATGGTACAGTTCCCACCTACAGTTTCGATCCTCCCGCTCCAACCATTAATGTGGCAAGTAGTTTAAGTTTCGAAGCTGTAATTAACAATTCACAAGTGAGACCTCTCTCTGTTTCAGCTTCAAATCTGACAGCAGATATTTCACTTGCACTCTCGGGAACCAATGCCAACTTGTT
>DUQS01000066.1 GCA_012837685.1 Bacteroidales bacterium | reverse complement strand
GATAATATGAAATTGGAGGCAGGTGGTCAATTTTCGTGGCAAAACCGTTTTTTAAATTCCAAAACATGGGACTTTGTCAATCCTACCGATTCCGTTCGTTCAGATTATAATGACTTCAAATACGAGGAAATGATAGGCGCTCTCTATGCGACATTTGGTGCAAAATTTGGAGGATTCAGTTTTCAAGGAGGCTTGCGTGGTGAATATACCGTAACCGATGTATCTACTCGCGATGATGAGAACGACGAATATATAATCTCTAGGAAAAATTATTTTCAATTATTCCCGACGGCTTTCTTGTCGTATGCTTTTCCGCATAATCACGAACTTCAAATCAATTATACACGTCGTATCAATCGTCCGCGGGGACGCCAGTTGAGCGCATTCAGAAACGTGTCCGACTCCACCAATATTTCGTACGGCAATCCCAATTTAAATCCAGAATTTGCCAATTCGCTCGAATTGAACTACATCAAAAGTTGGGAAAAACACGTTTTATCGACTTCTATCTATTACAAGTACACGACGGATGTTATTCAGCGCGTTCAATTTCAATCGTTGGAAAATCCTCGTGTGATGGAAAGTACCTTCGATAATGTGGCTAAATCACAAGCGTTGGGCGTGGAATTGGTGGCTAAAAATCGGCTGTGGACTTGGTTGAATTTGACAACAACCGTTAATTTGTTTTATCAGCAAATGGGCGAAATCGTTTACCGCGATGTACTGCTTAAAGAGGCAAGTGACGGTTTTTCGTGGATGACGCGCTTGATGGCTAATTTTATTTTTGGAAAAGGCTTTACCGGACAACTTACAGGTTTCTACAGTTCACCTCGTGTGATTGCTCAGGGCAAAACTACTGATTTCTATTCGCTCGACTTGGGTTTGCGCAAATCATTCTTGAACAAGACGCTGAATTTAGGTTTGACTGTTCGTGACGTGCTCAACTCTCGTTCGTGGCACACCACAACTTGGGGCGATACCTTTTATCAAGATTTTGAACGTTACATGTATGGACCGCATTTTTCGCTGAACCTCACTTACAATTTCGGCAACATGAAGCCTAAGAAAAAACCGCAAAGCAACAGGGAGGTGAACGATAATATGATGGATGAAGGCGGCGAATATTTTGAATAATGAAGGAAAAAAGCCTTAGAAAACCGAAGTGGTTGAAAACCACTATTGTCGGCAGTGAGCGTTTCGCTTATGTGAACAACATTGTAGAAAAAAATTGTTTACATACTATTTGCGCGAGCGGTCGTTGTCCCAATCGCTCCGAATGTTGGAACCGCGGTACAGCTACATTTATGATTTTGGGCGACATTTGCACCCGTTCGTGCCGATTTTGTAATACAAAAACAGGCAAACCGAAGACTCTCGATTTAGCTGAACCCGCGAAAATTGCCGAATCCGTAAAATTGATGGGGTTGTCGCACGCTGTCATTACTTCTGTGGATAGAGACGATTTGCCGGATTTGGGCGTTGCTCAATGGGTTGCAACCATAGCCGCCATACAAAAAATAAATCCTACTACCACTATTGAAGTGCTTATTCCCGATTTTCAAGGAAGAAAATCTGCGATACAGCAAATTATAGAAGCTGCGCCTACTATTATTGGGCACAATTTGGAAACTGTCCGCCGATTGACACCTTCGGTACGAAGTGCGGCCCGCTACGATACGAGTTTAAGTGTGTTGCAACAAGTTGTCGAAAGCGGTATTCCTGCCAAAAGCAGCTTGATGTTGGGATTGGGTGAAACAGTAGAAGAAGTGTTGGAAACTATGGACGATTTGCGTGAAGTGTGTTGTTCCATTCTCACGTTGGGGCAATATCTGCAACCTACTGCCAATCATCTTCCTGTGTCCGAATATATTCATCCCGACCGATTTGCCGAATATAAGCGTATTGCTCTCGAAAAAGGGTTTCGTTCGGTGGAAAGCGGTCCGCTGGTGCGTTCGTCGTACCATGCCGAACGCTTGTTACCTTGAATAGCGAAGGGTTTTTAGCGCAGCTTCGATAGTTTTTTTCTCAAATCCTCGGTTGAGTGCGAATTGAAATAGTTTGCCTTGCTTTTCGTAGTCCGATTTGTAGTTCAAATTTTTGGTTTTTTCTCTAAGCAACTCACATACAGTTTGTTCGTATTCGTGTTCGTTAATGCTATCCAAAGCGTTTTTGATTTTTTCCGCATCAATGTTTTTGCTCCGCAACATGATTGCAATTTTGACTTTCCCCCATTTGTTAAAATGGAATTTGTCTCTGGCATAATATTCTGCAAAACGTTGCTCATCAATGAATTTATCCGCTTTTAGTTGGTTGATAATTTTTTCGATGAAGGATTTTTCAACGCCCCAAACTTCCATTTTGGCAGTAACATCGGCAACGCACTTTTCAGCCAACGAACAGTAGGAAGCTGCTTTATTCAGTGCTTCGTCGTAAGTTAGTTGTTTGGGAGAATTTCGCCGCTTCATGGCTATTTGCTGGCTTTCACAAAACGGTCGTGTCCGGAGAGGTCTTTGCGCAATTCTACAGTTTTGAAACCTTGTGATTTTAGTAGTTTGACAGTTTCTTTGCCGAACGCTTGATTGATTTCAAAAAACAGTTGTCCGTTTTCGTTGAGGTGTTTTTGTGCAAACAAACCTATGTGACGGTAGAAAAGCAACGGGTCATCATCGGACACGAACAAAGCAATGGCGGGTTCGTAGTCAAGTACGGTAGCATCCATTGCTGCTTTTTCGCTATGCCTTACATAAGGAGGATTGCTGACAATGATGTCGAACGTTTCGTCCCATGTTGCTTGCTTCAATATGTTGATGTGGTAAAAGTTGATAAACACATTATTGGCTTCTGCATTCTTGTGTGCCAAATGCAAAGCTTCAAGCGCAATGTCGAACGCAGAAACTCTCGAACCTTTTATTTTTTGTCCCAGCGTAATAGCAATGCAACCGCAGCCGGTGCCGATGTCCAAAATATAGGGTCGTTCTTTTTCGTTCGACTCTATTATCCAACTAACCAACTCTTCTGTTTCCGGACGCGGAATTAGAGCACGTTCATCTACCCAAAAGCGTAATTTCAGAAAATCCGTTTCGCCTAATATGTATTGGATAGGCTCTTTTGCTTTTAGTCGGGCAATAATTTGGTCAATGGCAGTCAACTGCTCGTTAGAAAAACAGAAATCGTCTTTAGCGAAAATTTCAGTATAAGAAAATCCCGCCACATGTTCTAAAATCAAACTTGTGAGCGTTTGAATCTCTCTGTTTGAAAAAAGAGGAGTGAGTTCGCTTTTTAATTTTGCGATAATTGCGGGTTTCATTGTTAGCGATACTGTTTAATCGTTTATCAGCATCGGCATTATCAGCGTCAATAGTTCTTCGTTTGGTTCGTTTTCAAGTGGAAGTATAACGCCGGCGCGCGATGGGTCTGCCAGTTCTATAATGATATCACTACTGCTTATGTTGTTTAGGATATCGATAAGGAAAGGCGCTTTAAAGCCGATATTAATGTTTTCGCCTTCGTATTGACAAGCTATTTTTTCTTCTGCCGAAATGGAAAAATCAATGTCTTGTGCCGATAAAAGGATTTCGTTTGTTTTTATGGAGAGTTTTACCAGACCTGTGCCTTGGTTTGAAAACACGGAAACTCGTCTCAAAGCATTGAGCATCACCACTCTATCTACAATTAATTTGAACGGATTATTTTGCGGAATTACACCGTTGTAATTCGGGAATCGCGCTTCTATCTGACGGCAAATCATCAAATATTCCGATAGTTTGAAAATGATATTCTTTTTGTCGAAACTGATTTCCACATCATTATTTTCTTTCACTATGACGTTGCGGAGGATGTTAGCCGGTTTTTTAGGCAACACAAACGATGCTTCTTCAGTTTCATTGGCTGTTTTGCTTATTAGGCGTACCAATTTGTGAGCATCGGTGGCTACGTAGGTAAGATTATCAGGTTTGATGTCGAAAAAGATACCTGTCATAGCGGGACGCAAATCGTCATCGGCAGTAGCAAAAGAGGTTTTATTGATGCCGCTCATCAACGATTCGGCGCTGACGGTAATGGTGTTGAATTCGTCTTCAAGCTCTGGCATGGCGGGAAATTCGTCGCCTTTTTGACCTATAAAATTATAGTTGCCGTATTCGGTTTTGATAACGATAGCTAAATTTTCAGGATTAATTTCAAATTTCAGTGGTTGCTCGGCAAATTCGCGTAGTGTATCCATTAAAAATTTGGCAGAAATGGCTACGGTAATCTCTCCCGAAGCGTCAACCACGGGAATAGATGTAGTTAGCGTTGTCTCCAAATCGGAGGCAGTAATGGTTAAAGTGTCACCTTCCAATTTCAGCAAAAAGTTTTCTAAAATGGGAAGCGGGCTTTTTGGGTTGATGGTTTTTCCGATAATTTGCAAGCGGTTCAAAAGAGCCGTGCTCGATACTGTAAAGTTCATAGTATTATTGTTTTAAATTATTTTTATTTCTTTTCTAACATACAAAGATAATGAGAGTTGTTTTATTTCGCAAATTTTTTGCAACGATTTTTTAAAATTTATGTACGGGTAAAAAAAATGCGGCAGAACGAAGTTCCATCGCATTTTTTATGATTATTATTTTCGAGTCAGTTTACTGTAAACGGAACACAATAGGAAGCGTAAATTTGCAATTGACCGCTTTGGTACGTTGACGTCCCGGTTTCCATTTCGGCATCGCTTCGATAACGCGGATAGCCTCTTTGTCCAAGCTCGGGTCAACGGAACGAACTACTTTGATATCGCCCACACTACCGTCACGCCTTACTGTAAATTGGCAGATAACGCGTCCTTGAATGTTATTTTCTTGTGCGATAATAGGATATCTTAACGTGTTTTGGATGAATTCCATCAACTTTTCTGTACCGCCCGGGAACTCAGGTGGAAATTCGGCAGCTACGTAAACGATATGCTCGTCAGGGTCATCCTCCGGCTCAACTACAGGAACTTTAATAATTTCTTGAGCTTTCTTGTTGTCGTCTTCACTAGAGAACACGATGTCTTTTGTCTCTTTCGTGTCTTCTACAATTTGAATTTCTTCGATAACATCAGGTGCCGGTGGTGGAGGTGGCGGAGGAGTTTCTTCTTGGATGGTTTGTTGGATGACTTCTTCTTCAAACGCTAATGCGTCAGAGCTTTCAACTTTGTAAACGGTAACTTCTTTTTGGGTCCATTCAAAAGCTGCATAGAGAACAGCTAAAACAAAGATGAACCCCATTAAGACAAAAGTAG
This sequence comes from Bacteroidales bacterium, assembly GCA_012837685.1. Lineage (GTDB taxonomy): Bacteria > Bacteroidota > Bacteroidia > Bacteroidales > Paludibacteraceae > DUQS01. The sequence goes on along the minus strand of DUQS01000066.1, from coordinate 7,320 downwards.
TCCTTTTGCCTTCTAAACTTGCTTCGGGTGATTTTTTTATCTTCATATAGCGATTTTGTTTAATACAAAAATACTCTTCTGTAAAGAACAGGGCAAATGTACAATAAATTTTTTAATTAACGGTCAGAGTTTCTCGTTTTTTTTCACATAATGCATTCTTTTTGGGAACAACTACCATTATTCCGGTGTTTTTACTCTGCAAAGCGATATGTTCCGATAGCGGAATAGTGGTTGTGGTTATCTGTTTTCCTACTGCCGGAGCGTGCATAAATAAGGTTTTGCCGTTTTTACGAACAGCAAATCCCACGTGTGAAATATCCAAACCGTCTATTTGTGTGGTAATGGCGATAATGCTTCCCGTAGGAATGTTTTTTTCTGCATTTTTGAGTTGATGAATCGGAATAAAGTGGAATTTTTGCATATTGATACGTTTTTCGTGGCGCACTATTTCGGCTAAATTAGCGGAATTTTCCTTTAATTGTGCATAAAGTTGCGGGTGCGAACTCATAAAATTGACTTGGCACTTAAACGGTTCGCCACCCAATTGTTGGGTTAGGTTGTTTACGAAACCTTTTGCTTCGTTGTCGGCAATCCAATCCGAAAAATAGTGAAGTCGCGAACAGTAGCCGTCACATTTTCCATTGCGGTAGCGTATGGCAGTAAGTTGGTTGCAATAATCGGCAAACGATGCGTTGTCGGGCAGCAGCCACAATGCTAAAACCGATTCTACAAAAGTGGAACAGTCGAATTGGCGAAGATTTACCACTAAGCGTTCGTCACTGTTTTGGTCGAGCGTTTTTGCGACATACGGCGCTCCCAAAAAAAAATCACCGATGTCGGCACAGGTGTTATCGTGGTGAGTTTTTTTCCATGTTTGTACGCGCTCAAAAATAACAGAGTCTTCGCTGGTGTAGTCTATGTTTGTTGCCGAAAAGAGACTGCATACAGGCATCGCACAAGTGCAAAGGCAGAAAAAAATCTTATTTTTCATCTTTAATTTCTTCATAATCGACATATTCGCCTCCATCTAAAGTAAAAAATTTCTTTTCCCACGTAATGTCCGGTTGCTTTTTTCTGATTTTGAAAGGGATTCTAAATACCGACTTGAATATGGAAACAGCAATGGAAATAATTGTCATTAATAAGATTAACCCTATGATAAAAAGGAATGAGATAAAACTGAACATAGAAGTTGGATTTATAATAATGAAATAATTTTTGCAAAAATAGTTATAAAAAATAGAAAACTCTCTTCTTTTTTGAACCTTTTAGTATAGAACGTATCTATTTATAGGAAATTGTTTATTGATAACCGTAAAAATTTACAAACATGAAAAAAATTGGAATGTTAGCCTGCTGCTTTTTATTAATGGGCGGTATGGTTTTTGCTCAAAATTTGGAAAATGCTAAAGAAGCTCCTATGAAGAAACGGGTTTCCTATTCGCCGGAAACAATAGCTATGATGCGTGTCGATAGATTGATGCAGATTGTAGAGTTAACTCCACAAGAAAAGGACGCTGTGTATGCGTTATTCCAAAAAGAGGAAAAAGAGGCTTTGGCGCGCCGTGAGGCTGCAAATGCCGAACGTGAAAAGAGAATTGAAACGATGAAGGCGTGTCGTGAAAAATCAAATGCTGATTTGAAAAAAATCATTGGTGAAGAGAAGTTTGCCCAGTACGAAGCATCGAAAGCCGACGATGGCAAAAATCGTGAATTACGTAGACCGTGCAACCCGCAACGGCAGTGTTTGAAAAAGAGATAACGTTAGGAATTAATCTGTAAAAATTACATGGCTTTCGAGAGGCAATCTTTCGAAAGCTATTTTTTTTTGCGTCATTTGCTCACGGGAAAGGCATATTTTCCGACATTTTCCCTAACTTTGCATATTATTTTTATTTCAGATGAAAAAATTAACCATCGAAGAATTAGATAGAATTTCTGTAGAGGAATTTAAACAAACGTCCAAAATTCCTTTGATTATTGTGTTGGATAATGTGCGAAGTTTGTACAATGTAGGCTCTATTTTTCGTACAGCCGATGCCTATTTGGTGAAAAAAATCATTCTTTGCGGCATTTCTGCCACACCACCGAATGTTGAAATTCACAAAACGGCGCTTGGAGCGGAAAATACGGTGGAGTGGGACTATTATGCCGAAACGTTGGATGCGGTAGTTGAGTTGCGAAAAAATAATGTCGTGGTTTTTGCTGTTGAGCAGGTGAAAAATAGTGTGATGCTGACTGATTTAAAGTTGGATAAAAACAAGTGTTACGCCGCTGTTTTCGGTAACGAAGTAAAAGGCGTTCAGCAGTCGGTGGTGGATGCGTGCGACGGTAGTGTAGAGTTGCCGCAATTCGGGACAAAACATTCGCTCAATGTGAGTACGACTGCCGGTATTGTTATTTGGGATTTTTGGAAACAGTTGAAGTGATATGAAAGCGTTTTTGAAAAATAGCACGTTTGGCGTGCAACTTGTGCTGGTGTTGTTCGCAGTTGTTGTTGGTCTTGCTTTGACTTCGGTAGTGATGGTGGCATTTCCGCAACAAATTCCGCTCAAATGGCTGCAAACCATTCAAACTGTTCTTGTTTTTTTGTTACCGCCGTTAGTGGTTGCCGTTTGTGTGTCCGATGCGCCGCTGGCTTACCTGAATATACGGATAGAAAAACGTTGGCGCGTTGTGGTTGGCGTGGTGTGTTTTTCGGTGCTTGTTTTACCTTTTATCAATGGTTTGGTAGCGTTAAATGAAGCTTTGGTTTTGCCGCAGTGGTTAGCGCCTTTGGAGCAATGGATGAAAACGATGGAAGAGTCTGCCAAGCAATTGACTGAACAATTTTTAAGCGTTTCCACATGGCAAGGATTGTTTGTTAACTTGCTGATAATGGCTGCCTTGCCGGCTATAGGAGAAGAACTGCTTTTTCGAGGCGTGCTGCAACGCCTGTTTTCCGAAAAATGGGGTGCGTCTATCGGCATTTGGCTGACGGCTATTTTGTTCAGTGCCATACATTTGCAATTCTATGGATTTATTCCGCGTATGATTTTGGGTGCGGCGTTTGGCTATCTGTTGCTTTGGTCGCGTAGTATTTGGATGCCTATTCTTGCGCATTTTATGAATAATGCTTTGGCTATAGTGTTTTTCTTTTTGGAGTTTAACGGTATTCTGACTTATAAAACGGATGAAATCGGAGTAGGGCAAAATTGGTGGATGGCGGTGGCGTGCGGCGCACTTTCGTTGTGGCTGCTGTTTCGCATCAAGAGCCATTGCGATAAATCAGATAAAAATATGTAACTTTGCGCTTCCCAAAATATATAACGATGAGATTAGAAGAAAAAATCAGTAAAGCAGTTGCCAATGCAGTAGAAGCGTTGTTTGGCGAAACAATCGAAGCAGATAAAATTCAGCTTCAACAAACCAAAAAAGAGTTTGAAGGCGATATAACGGTAGTTACGTTTCCGTTTGTGAAATTGGCGCGCAAATCGCCCGAAGAAACGGGACGCGCCATTGGCGAATGGCTGCTGAATAATCAAAAGGAAATTTCCGAATTTAACGTTATCAAAGGTTTTTTAAATCTCTCCATTCGTTCGGCGTTTTGGGTAGAAGCACTCAACGCTATAGCCGAAGATGAAAATTACGGTATACGCTCTGCCGAAAAAGATGCACCGTTGTACATGATAGAATATTCATCGCCAAATACCAATAAACCTCTTCATTTGGGGCATATCCGCAACAATCTTTTAGGGTTCAGTATCAGTGAGATACAAAAAGCAAACGGTAACCGTGTGGTTAAAACAAACATTGTGAACGACCGCGGTATTCACATCTGTAAATCAATGTTGGCGTGGCAACTGTTTGGCAATGGCGAAACTCCCGAAAATTCGGGGAAAAAAGGCGACCATTTGGTAGGCGAATATTATGTGCGTTTCGACAAAGAATATAAAAAACAGATAGCCGAATTGATAGCTGACGGACAAACGGAAGAAGACGCCAAAAAGAATGCGCCTTTGATGCAAGAAGCTCAACGTATGCTGTTGGCGTGGGAAAATAACGACCCAGAAATACGTCAGTTGTGGGCAACCTTGAACAGTTGGGTGTATGACGGTTTCGATGAAACGTACCAGCGTTTGGGCGTTGATTTCGATAAAATTTACTATGAATCGAACACCTATTTGGAAGGCAAGACTGAAGTGGAAAAAGGTTTGGCAAAAGGCGTGTTCTATCGTCGCCCCGACAATTCGGTGTGGGCAGACCTTACCTCCGAAGGTTTGGACGAAAAACTGCTGCTTCGCGCCGACGGTACTTCTGTTTATATGACGCAAGATATTGGCACCGCCAAACTTCGTTACGATGATTATCCGATTGATAAAATGGTCTATGTGGTTGGAAATGAGCAAAATTACCATTTTCAAGTGTTGTCTATTTTGTTGAATAAATTAGGATTTTCGTTCGGAAAAGATTTAGTGCATTTTTCGTACGGTATGGTAGAATTGCCCGAAGGCAAAATGAAAAGCCGCGAAGGAACTGTGGTCGATGCCGACGATTTGATAGACGAAATGGTAGCTACGGCTAAAGAAATTTCCAAAGAACTCGGTAAAATGGACGGTTGTACCGACCAAGAAATGGACGAATTAGGCACCGTTATCGGACTTGGCGCACTGAAATATTTCATACTGAAAGTTGACCCCAAGAAAAACATGACGTTCAATCCGAAAGAATCCATCGATTTTAACGGCAATACAGGTCCGTTTATTCAATACACGCATGCCCGCATCCGTTCAGTATTGCGTAAGGCAGATGAGCAAGCCATTGCCATAGAGCCGAGCAGCCTTGATGCTATTTCGGATAAAGAGACGTTTTTGGTGCGACTATTGATGCAATTTCCCGATGTGGTGAAAGAAGCCGGTGACGAATTTAGTCCTGCGCTCATAGCCAACTATATCTACAATTTGGTAAAGGAATACAACCAATTTTATCATGATTTTCCTATTTTGCGCGAAGAAACCGCCGAAGTGCGCAACTTCCGTTTGCTACTGTCGGCAAATGTGGCAAAAATTGTAAAAACAGGAATGGGATTATTGGGTATTCAAGTGCCTGAAAAGATGTAATGTTTAATTGGTTAATTGTTGAACTGTTTAATCGTTACCCCCTCGTTCCCAAAAAAAGGACAAGCAAATAAGTCAATTCGTCAATTCCTAAATCCGTAAATAAGTTCCCCATTCAGGGGGTTTGGGGTAATTCGCTCCTTATTTTGTAGTGGTGTGAAAAAAAATTACTAATTTTGCAGCCCATTCTTTAAACGCAGTTATGGTAGTTGTTAAATCGGTCAACGAATTGAAAAAACAGGTCGGACGACTTCGCGATGAGCACAAAAGCATCGGATTTGTTCCTACTATGGGTGCCTTACATCAGGGACATCTTCAGTTGGTTTCGCGCTGTGTCGCCGAAAATGATGCTTGTGTGGTTAGTTTGTTCATTAATCCTACGCAGTTTAACGATAAAAATGATTTTAACCGTTATCCGCGCACGTTGGAAAACGATATTGCTCTGTTGGCATCGGTGGGTTGCGCCATTGTGTTTGCGCCGTCAGCTGAAGAGATGTACACCCCTTCGGAAATGGAAACGGTATTCGACTTCGATTTCGGCGGATTGGACGAAGTGATGGAAGGCATCTTCCGCCCGGGACATTTCAATGGTGTGGTTCAGGTGGTAAGTAAACTCTTTTCGTTGGTAACGCCCGACAAAGCTTATTTTGGTGAAAAAGACTTTCAACAGTTAGCAATTATTCGGCGCATGGTGCAAGTGATGATTTTCCCGATTGAGATTGTCGGTTGCCCCATTGTTCGCGAAAAATCGGGTTTGGCTTTGAGCAGTCGCAATGCTTTGCTGTCGGAACAGGAACGCACTACAGCGGCGGTTATTTATCGAACACTTTCGGAAAGCAAACAACTGATGCACGAAAAAACAGTCGCTGAAACAAAAGCGTGGGTGATTGACCGATTGAACGCTATTGACGGATTGAAAGTGGAATATTATGAAATTGTCAATGGCAATTCGTTACAATCCATCACCGACTGGTCGGATGCCGACTACGTGGTGGGATGCGTTACTGTTTATTGCGGTAAAGTTCGTTTGATTGATAATATAAACTATAAATAGAAAAACGTCTGCGAAATGTATGTAAATCTATTAAAATCAAAAATTCATAGAGTAACTATTACCAAATCTAATTTGAATTATATCGGTAGCATTACTATTGATGAAGATTTGATGGATGCGGCAAATATTATTGCCAACGAAAAGGTGCAGGTAACCAACAATAACAATGGTGCGCGTTTTGAGACGTATGTTATCCCCGGTAAACGCGGTTCGGGAGTTATTTGCATAAACGGTGCTGCTGCACATTTGGTAAATGTGGGCGATATCGTTATTATTATGGCTTATACGTGGATGGAGTTGGAAGAAGCAAAGCAGTTTAAACCCAGCATCATTTTCCCCGATACACTTCGCAATAAATTGGTAAAGTAACTACAAAATAGTTGAATATAAAAGCCGTTTGCAATTAGTGTAAACGGCTTTTTTGGTTGTATTCGGCTACGCAGCGACAAAATTTGGCTAAATCGTCAGGGTGAGTTTCAAAATGGTTGCCTACCACTACAAGGTCGGCGCCGCTATTCATTGCCGCTGTGAGTTGAGTGGTAGATACAATGCCGCCGCCCACTATCAAAGGAATGTGGCACTCTCGTTTCACCGCTTTAATAGTATCGCTCGAAATGGGGCGTTTCGCCCCGCTTCCCGCTTCCAAATAGATTAATTTGCAACCGAGCAGCTCGCCGGCTATAGCCGTTCGAGTAATTAAATCGGTAGCATCTGCTGGCAACGGTAGTGTGCCACTCACTTGCTCAACGGCACTACGACATCCGCCGTCAATAAGCAAATAGCCTGTTGAAATAACTTCAACGCCCGATTGTTTGATTTGTTTTGCGGCTTTAATGTGCTGACCGATAATGTATTCGCTGTTTTTTCCCGACAGCAGCGACAGCAAAAGAATGGCATCGCATTGGTCGGATATTTGCATCGCATTGCCGGGGAAAAGCACTACGGGAATGTTGGTTAGTGCTTTAATGGCGATAACGGTTTGCTCTACCGATTTAGTGAGTTGGCTGCCACCGACCAAAATAAAATCCGGTTGCGCTTTGTCAGCTTTTTGTATAAGTTGCGTAAGGCGCTCACCGATACATTTTTCAGGGTCAATTAGTACGGCGAACAGTTTTTTACCTGCTTTCGTTTTGTCAATAATATAGTGGTAAACGGTTGACATATCATTTT
>DUQS01000065.1 GCA_012837685.1 Bacteroidales bacterium | reverse complement strand
TTCGCAGCATACGCCTTTATATAGGCAATCATCCCTCTTGTCGCAATTTTCGCAACATTTATATCCGCAGCAGTATTTTTCTTTGTCGCATTGGAGGCGTACATATTTAAACACATGTTCACACGGAGCAACCAAAATCAGCGAATCGGCAGTTAATTTTTGAATTGTAAATGTATCAGTAAAAGCAATCGGTTCTGAGGGCAACGTGTCGGCAAGAGCGGTTGCAGTAGAGTCCACGCACAAGTGTTTCGGACAAGGTATGCGTTCACCCGTCAAAATCAGCAGGTCGCCTTCTTTTTGCCAACTTTCAAAACATACGCCTTTCAAGTTAATGGCTTTGGCCACTCCACCTTCTCCAAGGACAATACCTTGCATTTTTTTTGTTGGACACGGTGAAAGGCTTCCCCATGCACCTTCAATTTTTACCTGATTGCAACATGCTATTGCAGAAAGAGCAACAATAGTTAAAACACAAATTTTTTTCATAATTGATAATAAATTAATGAGTAATGAGTTTAGTTTATAAGAACACACAAAGGTAATTGTTTTTTATAAATTCACAAATGGATTTCATTTTTTTCAAATATTGTAAAATCCAAATTTTATATTTATAGACAAAAAACAGAAATAAAAGTAAAAACACAGCTTAAAAAAGGTTCTTTTCTTATTTCGCAACAAAAAAAAATATATCTTTGTAAACATTTAATTTTTTAGATAATCTGAGCAAATAAAAAGTATGAAAAATAACAGTTATTGTATCATCATGGCCGGAGGCGTAGGCAGTCGTTTTTGGCCCTTTAGTCGCACCTCAAAACCCAAGCAATTTCTCGATTTCTTTGGAACGGGACGTTCGCTACTGCAAATGACATTTGAACGTTTCGCCAAACTTATTCCGGCAGAACAGATTTATATCGTGTCGAACTTGGCATACAAAGAACTTATTTTGCAACAGTTGCCGGCAATTTCCGAAAATCAGGTACTTTTAGAGCCTCTTCGCCGCAATACTGCGCCATGTCTCGCCTATGCCGTACACAAAATCAAATCGGTAGCAAAATCGGCTAACATTATTGTGGCACCGTCCGACCATCTCATTCTCAACGAAAACGAATTTTTACGTGTACTAAAAAAAGGATTGGAGCATATTGAGTTTAACAACGAACTGCTGACACTCGGCATACAACCCACGCGCCCCGAAACGGGCTACGGCTACATACAGGTAAAACCGGGGGCTACAAACCTGCGCGAAGTAAAAACTTTTACCGAAAAACCCAATCTCGAAATGGCTAAAATTTTCGTGGCAAGTGGCGAATTCTATTGGAATTCCGGAATGTTTATGTTCAATCTCGAAACCATATTGAATGCGTTCGCCAACTTTTTGCCGAATATTAATTCAAAATTTCAAGCCGGTGAAACATTTTACAATACAGACAAAGAAGCCGGATTTATCCAAGAAGTTTATTCGCTCTGTCCCAACATCTCTATCGACTACGGCATTATGGAAAAAGCGGACAATGTATCCGTACTCATTGCCGATTTTGGTTGGTCAGACCTCGGTACGTGGGATTCGCTCCATGAACTTGCCGACAAAGACGCTTCACAAAACGCCGTACTCAAAGGTGAAGCTATTTTATACAACTCGCAAAACAATGTTATATCGCTACCGGAAGGTAAACTGGTTGTTGCTGACGGACTTGAAGGCTACCTTATAGCCGAATCGGGAGACGTTTTGCTGATTTGTAAAAAAGATTCCGAAGCAAAAATACGCGACTATTTGAAAGACGTAGAAACCAAATTTGGTGATAAATACATTTAATTGTTAGTAAAAAACATTTTTTGTTAAACGTAAATTTGCCTACAAAATAACACAACACCTAAATATTTATTGAACAAATTTAATTAACACCCTTACAACTATGTTCAAATTAAAAGTTTTCCACATGCCGAAACCGCGACGTTTCTACCACAAGCCCATCTACTGGGACCCTGCTAAAGAAGAACACGATAAACGCCAAGAACGCATAAACAGCAAACTTGAAAACAAAAATGCCGATGGTGAATACAAAATAGGTATCAAACGCGGCTCTTTTCGTCAATACCGATGGGAAAGTGTGCCCGAAACGCAAGATATGCGCAAACAGAGACGACAATCGAATATTCGCCTGATTATCATTATCATGGTGCTGCTTGTCTTTGCCGCTTTTTTGTATCTTTCGAGTGGCGATTTTTTAGCTTTATTAAAATAACATGAGCGACATCATACATTTACTACCCGATTCCGTAGCCAACCAAATAGCCGCCGGAGAAGTTATTCAGCGACCGGCTTCCGTTGTCAAAGAACTAATGGAAAACGCTATCGATGCCGGAGCGACAAAAATACAGGTGGTGGTAAAAGATGCGGGGCGTACTTCTATTTTAGTTACCGACGACGGCAAAGGTATGTCCGAAACGGACGGACGTATGGCGTTTGAACGCCATGCCACTTCAAAAATTACCCAAGTTCAAGACCTTTTTTCGTTGCGCACAATGGGTTTCCGTGGCGAAGCGTTGGCTTCAATAGCTGCCATAGCCGGCGTTGAAGTGCGCACACGTCTTGCCAACTGCGATTGCGGTACTTTTATTGAAGTCGCCGCCTCCAAAGTATTAAAACAAGAGCCGTGTTCCTGTCCCGAAGGAACTTCATTTTTAGTAAAAAATCTGTTTTTCAATGTTCCTGCACGTCGCAAATTTCTCAAATCGAACGAAACGGAAATGCGCCAAATTATACAAGAATTTCAACGCATCGTACTTGTCTATCCCAAAATTCATTTTGAACTTTTGAACGGCGACGATTTGGTATATGAACTACCAAAAACCAACTTGCGACAACGCATTACCGCCGTTTTCGGCAAAAAAAAGCGCAACTTCAACCAACAATTGGTACAGATAGAAGCCAAAACAGCCATCGGCAATATTTCAGGATTTATAGGCACCCCCGAATTTGCCACGAAAAATGCCAGCCAATACTTTTTTGTAAACGGACGCTATATGCGCCATCCCTATTTCCACAGAGCGGTAGTGCTGGCTTATGAACAGATGTTGCGCCCCGACACCAATCCGACCTATTTCATTTTTTTTGAAATGAACCCTTCGGAAATAGACGTGAACATTCATCCGACAAAAACGGAAATAAAATTTGAAAATGAGCGCGAACTTTTTACCATACTGATGGTGTGTATCAAAGAGGCTTTGGGCAAATTCAACGTTGTTCCGTCCATCGATTTTGACACGGAAGGACTTATTGATATTCCCGTAGCATCGTCCAATCGCCCGATTACGCCGCCCCAAGTAACTATTGACCACACGTTCAATCCTTTTAAGACAACAGCAACCGGACAAAAACAATCGGTGTCGCAAAATTGGGAAGATTTATACCAAGGACATCAAAACGAAAGACGTAAAACCGCCAACATTGAAGCTGCACTTAAATCGCAACCACTTTTTTACGACGATAAATCGGACTGTTCGAACTTTTTTCAATACAAAGAAAAATACATCATTACGTCCGTAAAGTCGGGATTAATGATTGTTGACCAACAACGCGCCATGCAACGCATTCTGTTTGAAGAACTATTGGCACAAATGGAAAATCAGCAATCCGTTTCGCAAAAACTGCTTTTCCCCGAAGTGCTTGAATTGAATGCCGAAGATGCCATTGTGTTTGAACAAATAAAAAATAAACTGACACTTTTTGGCTTCGATTTGGAGCCTTTCGGCAAACAAACCTACTCTGTAAACAGCGTACCGGCTCTGCTGGCAAACGAATCGAACATCATAGAAACATTGATAAATCTGATAGCCGACGCCAAAGAAAACAACCATCTTACCAGTGAATGGAATGAACTTTTAGCGTTGCGTTTGGCAAAATCGTCTGCAAAATCGTCAACCGGACAGTTGCGCCAAGAAGAGATGAGCCATTTGATAGACAAACTATTCGTTTGCAAAAACTCCAACCTTACGCCCGATGGCAAAAAAATTGTTGTTATCGTATCAGCTGAAGAGATAGAAAAACGTTTCTGACCGTTTTATTTTTTTACACAAAACTGCCAATAAAGTTTCATTTTTTTTGCCACTATAAATTTTTTTTGGCGAATATGTTTTTTTATTAAAAAAATAAACGTATCTTCGCAGGGTTAAACATCACATTACCTGCAAAGATGCAAAACATCATTCAAAACTACCTGTCGAACATCAATTGGAGCATAGAGCCCAAACAGCTCTACGAGCCTATCGGCTATACATTGGAAGCCGGCGGTAAACGCATTCGTCCGCAATTGGTTTTAATGGGTTTCGCCTTGTTCGACACCGACATCGAAAAAGCTGTTTCAGCAGCAGCCGCCATTGAAATTTTCCACAATTTTACATTGCTGCACGACGACGTAATGGACAATGCCGAAATGCGTCGTAACCGACCGACTGTACACAAAAAATGGAATGAAAATACTGCCATACTTTCAGGTGATGCCATGCTGATAAAAGCTTATCAATTTCTCGAAAAAATAGAGCCAGATAAACTGCTGAAAATTTTGCCGCTTTTTTCGGAAACAGCCCTGCAAGTTTGTGAAGGACAGCAATATGACATGAATTTTGAGCAGTGCGAAAAGTTAAGCGAAGAGGAATATTTTAAGATGATTCGCTTAAAAACTGCCGTCTTGTTGGCTGCAAGTTTAAAAATCGGTGCCATTATAGGCAACGCTTCCGACGAAGCCGCACATTGGCTCTACGAATTCGGCATTGCCATTGGTATCGCTTTTCAGTTGCGCGACGACTATTTAGACGTTTACGGCGACCCAAAAGTATTCGGTAAAAAAATTGGCGGCGATATTCTCTGTAAAAAGAAAACGTTTCTGTTAGTCAACGCTCTCAAAACCGACAATTTGTGGCTAAAAGCCGAACTGAAAGAGATTTTGAACAGTACAGCTTTGGAAGACAGCGAAAAAATAAAGCGCGTTACAGAGATTTATAATGCATTGGAAATACCCAAATTATGCGAAGCAGCCATAAACGATTCTATGGAAACGGCTTTGAACTGCCTGCAAAAAGTGAACTCGCCTTATTCCAAACAGCCGCTGACCGACTTAGCAGAAATGCTTACAGGAAGAAAAGAATAACTTATCAATCAACATATTAACCTTAAATAACAGACCGATGCCTTACCGCAGATTACCAAAAACAGACCAAGCCAGAATAACTTCGTTGAAAAAAATTATAGAAGTAAGCCGCCGCGGTTTCGACGAATCGCCCATCTCATTCAAAACCCTTCACGAGGCGGAAACTCAGTTGGCACTTTTTCAACACCTTGTAGTGCAATACCAGCAAACATTTAATAATCAGGTTGCAGCAAACAGAAAACATTCGCAAATAGTGAAAAACGTACGGATGTACATTTCGCATTTCATACAAGTACTCAATTTGTGCGTACTCCGTAACGAAATAAAAAAAGAAAATAAACTTCTTTATCACCTTGACCCCGACGACTACACCGTTCCTGACTTAACCAGCGAAAAAGCACTGAAAAAATGGGGAAAATATATTATTGACGGCGAAAACGAACGTACAGGAAAAGGCGGTATGCCGATATACAACCCCACCATTGCCAAAGTAAAGGTGCACTACGACATTTTCAAAGAGTACAACAACAACAAAAACGTTTACCAATCGAGTACGGCACGCAACCAGACCAATGTGATTGCTATGCGCGAGGAAATTGACGCTTTGATAAAGGAAATTTGGGATACTGTGGAGCAAAAATACAGCCACCTACCGCCTTACAGCCGACTGAAAAAATGTCAAGAGTGCGGAGTAATTTATTACTACCGCAAAGGCGAACCGAAATTGACGCCGGCATCCGACAAAGTAGCAACAAACTAAATTTGTTCGCTATATTACCAAGTTGTCAATGTCTTTGCATTATCGGCAACTATCTCTTTTTTTAAGATTTACCTCACAACGCCTTTTGAAAATTAAGGTGCGCATTATTATGCCTACATTTTTGTCGGACAAAATGATACGCATTGCAAATTATCTATTGTAAACCTTGTACCTGTTTCCCAAAAAACATTTCTTTTTTTACTAAAAACGGCTGGAAAAATGATTTTTATTTAGTTGTTATTAGTGATAATTAACCAAAAAAATGTGATAAATTTATATTTTTTTAATTAATCAACTTGTAAAAACACAACAGAAATGCCCATTAAATGGGCATAATCAAAAATTGAAACAAATTTATCGCAAATTGTTTGGCTTTTTTTATTAAAAAGAATAACTTTGGA
>DUQS01000064.1 GCA_012837685.1 Bacteroidales bacterium | reverse complement strand
TACAATATTCAAACAGATAACTATCGATCAAGATGGTCACGTGTTAGCATTACTGGACTAAAAAAAAATGAAATTACCCTACACCATTATTGGCGTAGGGTAATTGATATTTTATTAAATAAACATTGTTATTAATAAACAAATGTTTAACTTTACGAATAATAAATACAACGGAGTATGCCAATAGCCGAGTTTAAAGTGGAGGCACAATTTAATACTTAACATATATGAAACCTAATCTATTTGATTACGCAACAAGTGAATTAAGCCAAGATGCATTTTTTGGTTGGTATCTACGATGGGCAGACGAAAGCATGGATGAAGACATAGAATTACAAATAAGTGCTAGAAAGTTCTTAATAAAATACATTCAAGAGCAGTACCCCAATTATATACATTCAATTAAAACTGTTGAAATAAAAAAACAATCTAATAATATAGATCTTCTTGTAATTGTTAATAATAATTTGTCAATTATAATTGAAGATAAAACAGATACAGGAACACATAGCAACCAACTTCAACGTTACAAGGACTCCATTTCCGGAGATAAAGTCTTATTATATATTAAAACTGGAAATGAAACTGCATCTAAAGCTCTACAAATTGTACAAAAATATAATTACTCTGTAATTTATCGTAAAAATTTACTGGACTTTTGGTTAGAATGCAAAAGTAATAATGAAATTTTCACTTCATTTGTCAAAAAAATGAAGGAAAACGAAAATACTACAAATTCTTATATACAAACACCTGTCGAAAAGTGGAATCGCACACAGATACAAGGTTTTTACATGGACCTAGAGACTGAAATAAATAAAAATGGAGGAAAAGCAGCCTGGAAATATGTGGCAAATCCACGTGGGGGAGCAGAGGTATTTGTATGGAATTGGCGCAATACTACTGACTGTGCTATATATCTACAATTAGAAAATGCAACTCTTTGTATTAAAATAGGCGAAATAGAATCAGACAAAAATGCAACTGAAATAAGATGGAAATATTATAAACTGGTTCAAGAAATAAGTAAGGAAATGAACCTTAAAATCATAAAACCAAAATTTCACAAAGGGAAATATATGACCATAGGTATTGTTCCAAATAACTTTATATACAATTCTTCTGAATTTTCTTTAGACCATGTTATAGTAGCTTTTCATGCATATGAGCAATTAGTTGATAAATGTGCAGCTAAAAATTAATTATTCTTTAAAATTGATTGAATAATCAATTCAAATGAGGGCGGATAAATATCCGCCCTCTTTTATATCTATCAGAAAGAACTATTCTTATAAACAACAAATATTAAAAAACAGGGAAAAACAGCGTTGAATTTATGCTAAAATAATGAAAAAATAAGATTAGGTTCGGCATAATTTATCTACTTTTGCAGGTCAAAAAAAATAGAAACCTTGAAAAAAAAAAACTTCTTCATTATCATTGCCTTAGTGGCATTCTCTTTCAGTAGTTGTAAAACCTTACAAGTAGATGCTCCCAAGGAGTCGTATCTGCCAACGACTTTGGCACCAGCCAATTCGGAATTTCCTATACAAGCCGAAATTGATGTCAAGCAGTTGGAAACCACGTTGAATAAAAAGCTCACAGGACTTTTGTACGAGGGCAAAAACATCAATAATCAAGATTTAAGTATCAAAGTGTGGAAAGCCCAGAACTTTGCTTTTACGGTTAAAAATAATGTGATTGAATACCAAGTTCCGCTCAAAATATGGACGCGCTTTGCGTGGAACATCGAAAAATTTGGTTTTACCATTGGCGACCATTACGAAGCCACAGGTTCAATCGCGCTATCATTCAAAACGACTATCAGCATTGATAAGAATTGGAAATTAGTGGCTAAAACGACGCCAACGGGTTATCAATGGATTGAAACACCCAAATTGAACGTGGTTGGTGTAACCGTTCCTGTGACGCCCATCGCCAACTTTGCGTTAGATAAAAGTACGACGTTCATCACCGACCAAATTGACCAAACGTTGGCACAGATGGTGGAATTGAAAAAATACGTACAAATGGCGTGGTCTGAAATACAAAAACCAATCCAAGTAAGTCCCGAAACCAATTTATGGCTACGCATTACGCCCAAAGAGATGAGTGTGGCACCATTTACCACGGTAGGTCAGAAATTATCCATTGGCATGTCGATGAATGCACAAATTGAATCATTTATGGGAGTTCAACCCAAAGCCAATGCGCCAGTAGCATTAGCACCGCTCAAAAGCGTACCCGCCATTTCTAAAAATTTCAATCTCAATGTGGCTGCCGATGTAACGTTCGACAAAATTACCGAACTAACGCGCCAACAATTGGTAAACAAAACCTTTGCCGAGGGCAAAAAGTCGATTACCATCACCGATGTCTCTATTTATGGCAGCGCAGGCAAAGTCATTTTTGTGGCCGATGTAGTGGGCTCTGTCAAAGGTCGTATCTATTTTACAGGTAATTTAATCTATAATGCCGAAAAAACGGCCATTGAAGTGGAAAATCCACAGTTCGAATTAAAAACCCAAAATGGGTTGCTCAAATCTGCCGAATGGTTATTGCACGGTGTGATACTCAATAAACTAAAACCATACCTGAGTTATCCCGTAAAAAGCGATATCGAGTCGATGAAAACCGAAGCCAACACGTTCAAATCTGACTACGGAAATTTTTCCGATGGTTTCCGCAAAGCGTTCCACCACGAAACAATCTCTTACAACCGCCGCAAAGATCGTGAGTTTGTCGAGTTGGAGAAACCTCGCATCTCGGCTCTTTTGTCGGGTACTCCCCGCCAAATTCAGAGCCTCATTCCCGATGCCGAAAACGGCTTATTCAGCCGTTTCATTTTCTATTTTATGAATGTTCGTCCTGTGTGGAATGATGTTTTTGCCAACTCTTCCGACCAAACTCTCGACAGTTATTTCAATCACCTTGGAATGCAATTCTTTGACCTATACAAGCACTTAGAATATCAATCCGAACCAATACGCTTTTGCCTGACTTCGGGGCAACAACAGGCATTTAATGCCTATTTTGCCCAAACGCAAAACCAGTATCTTTGTTTGTATGGGGCTGATTACCTCGCCACCGTTCGGCGGCTCGGTCTCATTACATTCCGAATGGCTATGATATTAACAGCCCTTCGGATTATGGACGATGGCGATATACATTCACCACTCGTTTGTAGGGATAACGATTTTAATACTGCTTTATCAATGGTGAAAATACTTGTTCTGCATGCAGCCCAAGTATTTCAACAACTGCCCTCCGAAGCTGTTACAACAGCTCCAAAGAATCAAAAGCAACAGTTTTTAGATGAACTCCCGAAGGAGTTTTGCCGGAAAGATTATTTGACCGTTGCAAACAAATTAGGTATTCCCGACAAAACCGCCGAAAAACACATAAAACGCTTTGCTATCAATGGATTAATTAATCATTTTGCACATGATAAGTACAAGAAATTATGATTAAAATTCATTTTGTTATTTTCCCTATATGTTATTTGCTTGAGTTGATGTATTCGAGTTGAAAATTTCTTCTCCTGTAATTTCCGCAGCTATAGCAACACAACGACTACATGGTCGTAAAGCATAATAGCGGGCATTTCGTTCCGAAGGAGTTACTTCTTCCGGTTGTCGTTTAATCTTGAGTAAATCGGCACAAATATAAGATCCTAGCTCTTCTTTAAATTCTTTAGCTGTTCGTTGTACAGCCTCATAATTGATGATTTTTGCTTTTTTATCGGTAACATCAGTTGCTGGATAATGTAATCCAAGAACCATAAACATCCCACTTACAGCACCGCATACTTCGCGCAATCTGCCCATACCACCTCCGAAAGAGGATGCAAATTTTGTTGCTGTTTCTTGATCTATACCGTATAGATCAGCATAAGCCATTAATACGGATTGCGAACAATTATATCCTTGTTCGAAAAAGTCGATAGCTTTTTGAGTCCTTTCTTCAATAGATTTATTTTGTTGTACTGTCATTTTGATTTCTTTCAATTGCTATTTTCGTATATATCGATATTCCTTCTTTTGATTTATAACATGATAAGCCAGTTTTTTGAAGGCTGAATCGATGTTTGGATCTTCAAAAATATCTGACAGATTTCCTTTGTCACAATTATGACATATTAATTCGTTGATAGGAATTTGTGTCAAAACAGGAAGATTGAAAACTTCGGATAGTTTTTGAGCGCCACCTTGTCCAAAGATAAGATACTTTTCATCCGGATGTTTGGTTGGCGTAAACCATGACATATTCTCAACGATGCCTAAGATGGGGACTCCGATATGTTTATCATTCAACATACCAATAGCTTTTTGTACATCTGCAAGTGCCATTTGTTGTGGTGTGGTAACAACTATTGCGCCCGAAATATAAAAAGTCTGTAGGAGGGTAATCAGCACATCTCCTGTTCCGGGAGGGGTGTCGATGATTAAATAATCAAGTTGTCCCCATTCTGTCTCAGTTAAAAGCTGCTTAAGGGCATTGGTTACCATAGGACCTCTCCATATAACTGCTTGTTTTTCGTCAAAGAAAAATCCGATGGACATAATCTTAAGACCGAGTCGAATAAACGGCTCCATGAACTGTTTCCCGTTTTTCTCTATTAATGTGGGTCTGGCTTCATCTTTAATTTGAAACAAGGTAGGAATGGACGGTCCGAAAATATCCGCATCTAAAAGGCCAACGGAATAGCCTTCACGGGCTAGTGTAAGAGCAAGACCCGATGCAACTGTAGATTTGCCAACACCGCCTTTTCCGGATGTTACCATGATGATCTTTTTGATATTCGGTAATTCTGTTTTGACTATTTGATGTTGATTGTTCATATTATATCTATATGATTAAACTGTAATAATTTTTGAATATATATTTTTAAGTAGGGAACTGATATCCGAATCAGGGGCATAATCGGTAATAGACTGACAATTGACCATAGCTTCGACTATTAGCGGATCAAATGGTAGCTTACCAATAACTTGTATGCCGGTTTGATTACAATAGGTCTCAATTCGAGATGTCATATCTGTATTGATGTCGAATTTGTTGATAATCACATTTGTGCGTAATTTGAAACCGGCAGTCATTTCAAGTGTTCGTTTCAAATCGTGAAGTCCTGACATAGTCGGTTCTGTTACAATGACAACAACATCAACCCCGGTAATGGTGCTGATTACAGGGCATCCGATTCCCGGAGGTCCGTCAATAATGATGTTTTGGATTCCGTTTTCTTTTGCAATTTGTTTTGCTTTTTCACGAACCAGATTGACTAACCGGCCGGAGTTCTCTTCTCCGGGTGCAAGTCGCCCGTAAACCATCCTGCCGTTTTGAAAATATCCGGCATACATCCGGCTTTTGTCCTCATTTACAATATGAATGGCTTCACGTGGACATATTCGCGAACACAATACGCAGCCGTCGCATAATGTTTCAAGAACGATGACTTTATGATCCTTTTCAACTATTGCATCAAATCGGCAGTATTCAATACAGACTCCGCAGCTGTCGCATTTCTCTTGATTTATTACTGCTTTCTGTCCGGAGACAAAAGCATATTCTTCGTCGCAGACTGGATTGAATAACAGATAGAGATTAGCAGCATCTACATCGCAGTCGGCCAACACTATTTCATTTTGCAGCGTGGCAAATGCTGCACTAATACTGCTTTTCCCGGTTCCACCTTTTCCGCTAATGATTGCTATTTCCATATTGTTTAGTAATAGTTTGGTACAACTGATTAAACTTTACGTCCCAATCAGGATACAGATTGGTTAATAGCTCTCCGTTTGAGTAGCTAACGGCAATTTTTTTATCAAATGGCACAGTCATCAGCAATGGGATATTTTCCAGTTGCAAGTAGTCATAAATATCTTTATTTCCTAAATCAGCCCTGTTTATTATTACACCACAAGATTTTTCCATGCTTTTCAGTGTATCTACCGATTGCATTAAGTCGCTTAAACCGAAAGGAGTGGGTTCTGTTACCAGAACTACATAATCAGCCGTAGCAACTGTTTGAATAAATGGACAGGATGTGCCCGGTGGCGAGTCTAATAATATTATATCAAACCCGTTTGCTTCCTTAATGGCAGACTTAATTACATTGACCGGAGAATAAACCCCTACATTCATTCTTGCTTCAATCAGAGCACTATTTGTTGAAACACCATACTGATTAACAGAACCTAAAATATCATCTTTTTCTACTATAGCATTATCACCGCAAGCAACAGAACAAGCTCCGCATCCGTGACAAAGCTCGTCCAGTACTTTAATCATTTTTGTGTCTTTCAGAAAAAAGATAGCATTGTAGTTACAGTACTCTTTGCATTTCCCGCAATAGCTACATTTTGATTCATCAATAACAGGAACTTTCTGGGTAACCTTCTGAGAAATTTGCAATTCACCTCTTATAAATTCTCTGTCATTAGGTTCTTCTGCATCACAATCTACAAGAGCGATATTAAAGTCTCTTTTTTGTAATACATTAAAAAGGTTGGTGGAAATAAATGTTTTTCCTGTGCCACCTTTGCCACTTGCAATCGCAATTTTCGTTTTCTGGTTCACTTAATTAATTTTATCAGGAAAATAATAACCGATTAAAAGCATTGAAGTGGCAATCCATGCATCGAAAATAGATTTCGTATTCTTGATTCTCAGTGTTGGCAAGTGTGTTCGTGTTGGTCATCATGGTTACAGTAGTTTGCATTCAGGGAGAGTTTTCCCGCTAAGAAATCTTCAATAATCTCTTTTGCTCCTTTTATTGGGCTTCCGACAAAAGCATTGATATTTTGCTGATTAAATAAATCTATGGCTTTTTGTCCCATTCCTCCGGCAATTACATCGGTAACTCCAAAAGAAGCAATCCATCGCGGATATAAACCAGGTTCATGTGCCGGTGGCGTTTTTTCAATTATTTCTGAAATTTGATTGTTTTGTACGGTGGCAATTACAAAATACTCACAATGCCCGAAGTGAGAGCATAATGTCCCATTTTCCATCGGAATGGCAATTTTCTTTGTCATAATCTAAATTTAAATGTATAATAATTGCGTGTATGCTTATTAGCTGACAAAAGTTTATTTCGTCAACTTTTACTAAACATACACGCATTATTTTTGAGATTTTATTTCTTTACAATTTTACTCAAGATTGTCTCTTTATCTAATTTTCTGGTACAGAAAAACCAATCATAACATTTCGTGTCTTCGGCTTTACTTTCCATCCTTTCTTTGGCAACACCACAAGAACCGGCAGTGGGGACAATAACTTCATCGCCCGGTCTCCAGTCGGCCGGAGTAGCGACACTGAATTCATCAGCTGTTTGTAGCGCAATGACTACCCGATATAGTTCATCGAAGTTGCGTCCAAGACTTAATGGATAATAAATAATTGTACGGATAATACCTTTCGGATCAATTACGAATACCGCCCTTACAGCCTTTGTGTTGCTTTCACCTGGCTGAATCATGCCATATTTTCCGGCAATCTCCATGGTGATGTCTTCAATCAGCGGGAATGTTACTTCTACGTTCTTCATTCCTTTGTATTCAATCTTTTCTTTAATGGTACGCAGCCATGCAATATGGCTATAAAGCCCATCTACGGATAATCCTACCAGTTTACAATTTGCAGCATTGAATTGTTTTTCCATTGATGCAAAGGTCATGAACTCTGAAGTGCAAACCGGTGTAAAATCAGCTGGATGGCTGAACAGAATGACCCAACTTTCACGGTAATCACCGGGAAAGTTAATTTCACCTTGCGTGGTTACGGCTTTAAATTCCGGAGCTTTTTCTCCAATCTTTGGCATTGAAAATACATTTTGTTCCATAATTTTTAAGAATAAAAGATTAATAATCATTACATTATTGATGTTTCAACAATGTTTTATAAAGAAATTTACCAATTACAATGTTTGGCAATTATTATTTACGACCTATGCCTTGGCCTCCCTGACCACGGCCTAAGCCTCTTCCCATACCACGCCCTTTTCCGGTTATGGTAGAATTATCACGTTCTGTTTCTTCTGTAGAACTTTTTTTACCAGCACCAAAATTGGTGCACTTTCCCATCTTTCTGCCGGTCATGGGACCTTGTCCGGTTGGGCCGGAATGATCAAATCTAGGCATAATTTTAAATTTTAAATTGTTTAACAATATCGGAGACTGTTTTATCTGTATCCACGATCATCTCTATACTTAAAGTATCAAGTAGTGATTTTATTTTCATGCCGAATTCACCGGCAATAACTTTTTTTACTCCTTTTGAAGCAATGAATTGTACGGCCGCGGGTCCTGCCCCTTCTGATAATTCTTTTGCAGGATTGGGAAAAAATTCTGTAGCTTGGGTGTCTGTGTCGAGAATGGCAAAAAAAGCACATCTACCAAAACGAGAATCAATTAGCGAACTGAGAGTATTTCCTTCTGAGGTTATTGCTATTTTCATATTTAATTAGCATTTGTTGATTTATATATTTTCTGAATATCCACAATAAAATTGGATTAAATGATTTGTGAGAATTTGAGATAATGTTATGAATGCATTCTCTCCAGTACAATGTCCCGTAAGAAATTTAGTTTTAGGATATTGTGATTGCAACGCATTCCCTATAGCAGTTATTTCCAATTCCGATTCATACAAAATCTCTTTTCGAGGTGTAAGAAGGTGAAAACCACCAATAACCCAATCAATAAGTGTTGATATGTTCGTTGTTACCGTTTCCAATATGTTTTGCAACCCATTATGCGCACACCCTGTATATACCAGAAGTTTATCTTTACCAATAGTAAAAATAAGTTCGTGATTAAAGTCATCTGAGATGAATTCTCCGTTCTCTTCTTTCCGAAAAAGATTTTTATTTCCTAACGGAGTTGTGTATTTTGTTGATAGGTTAGAATATACATGTATTTCATCTGCTATTGAAATCCCTTTTTCTACAAAAATGATTCGGTTACGATAGGCATCAAAATCGAACTTTGTACTGATGCTATGTAATCCATCTCGTTTAGAAAAATATAATTGGTTTTGAATATACATTGACATTATCACTTTAGCTGTTCTGTTGATTTCCAGAAAATAAGGTAACCCTCCGATGTGATCCGAATGCCCGTGAGAAATAAACACATAATCTATTGCTTGAAGATTTATATTCAGTTTATTTGCATTTTGGATGAATATGTCTGAAGCTCCGGTATCCAATAATATTTTATGCTGATCGGTTTCAAGATAAACACAAAGTCCATGTTCCGTTTGGAGGTCACGACTTAATGTTCGGTTATCTGCTAATACTACTAGTCTCATTTATTCTTATTTATCTTAATTAATTGGAGCTAATTCATCGTCTCCATAGCTTTTACAGCCCTTACAAGGTCTATGGTTTTCAATACCATCGATTATTTTATTGCATTTTCGACACCTATACCACATACGTCCAAAATCAACATCTCCACCTTCGATTACAATCATTTTACCTTCAACAAATGCCTTGGCTATCGTTTTGCGTGCATTTTCATAAATACGGGTAAGAGTAGGGCGTGAGATATTCATTTTCTCGGCAGCTTGCTCTTGTAGTATTCCTTCATAATCTAGTAATCGTATGACTTCGTATTCATCATATTGCAAAATAACCTCCTCAATCATAGATCGTGGAACTCCATAAGGTTTGAATCCTATCATTAATGGGGGAGAAACGATTTTTCGACACTGTTTTGGACGAGACATAAGCTTGTTTTTTTCGATATAAGTAAAATTGATGCAGCAAAGATACGTATTATTTTGAACATTTGTTCATAAACAAACAAGTTATTTCAAACATTTGTTCATTATAATAGCACCAGAATGGAAATTTTCTTATTATTTTTGCATGTTATATTATTGATTTTAATGCCATGAACGAATCTCTCTTCACTAACACATTAGCTTTCGAGTTCCCCAAAGAACCCAAAATTTTCTATTTCTCCAGAAAAGACAGAAAAGGTGTTTCACTTACAAAGTTGAGTCACCAACTTTTCCCGTGTAACATTAAAGAGATATTCCCCGATATTTCTAATGCAGATACTATCTACACTTCGTTTGATAGGAAGTTGGAGGGCTTTCAATCACTATCGGTTAACTTTAGCAAAGAGAACTTCGCCTTTGTCAAACGATTTTATAATAGAGAAATAAAGCACTATTTTACCACTAAAAATATTCTGGTCGAACCTACATTTATCAAAGACAATCAGATTTGGCTTAGATCAACAGATGCTACCACTAAAAAAATCAAGGACTGTGTTGTTTATGATCGATTTACGATAAAGGTAAATTACAATCATTTTTTCAACACACCTGAAATAGTTCTCTCTTATGACCGGCAAGCAAAGGTTTACAAAAAATCGGTAGCAACATTTCTCGCAGAGGTTGACAATTCAAATGACAACCCATTTGAGGAAACATTTTCTGCAAGCCTTAACCCTGCCGATTTACTGGTAAAGGTTATTTATGTTAGCCATTATGGTGATAACAATGCCCACCAGAAAATGCAGGTAACTAAATTCAACCGTCTAAAAGAATGGATGGAGAAAGGAGAACCGGTAGATTACAACAGTGTTTACCCAATAATTAATAATCGATTAGGGGCTTTTCTGGGACATGATGCGGAGGAAGAAGAAAACGAAAATCTGTACATAAAGAAAAACCGATATACAAAATACCTTTCGAAAATCTTTGGCTTTAAAAACAAATACCTTACTGCTAACGAGTTCAAAGATATAATACCTGTATTGGATAATTTCACTCCGGTTCAACCCGGTAAAACAAGTCCAGATAGTAAGAAGCTGATTTTTGGTAAGAACAAAACGGATATGATTCCGCAACGAGGAGTGAATAATGGACCATTTAAACAACCTCGCCACGGCAATATTCAAATGTTTTTTATTGTTCCCAAAGAGCATGTTGGTAATACCAACGATTTATCGAACTACCTGCGTAAGGGCTATAAAATATTCGGTGGACTATTTAAGTACATAGATGTACCCGTTTCATTAGCTCCAAAAAGTTTCAACCTTGCTTTCGAAAACTTGGAAAATCCACTTTTTGAAATAGAGGAAAAACTGGATAATCAGGACTTCACAGGAGCAAAATATCTGGCTATATACCTGACCCCTATTGGGAAACATACAAAAGCAGTCGAGCAACGAAATGTGTACTACAAAGTAAAAGAGGCTTTATTGAAAAGAAACATATCTTCTCAATGTATCGAGACGGATAAGATGCTTACAGTACTTAAATCAGATGCAGAGAAAGGCAAAGATGCATTTGCATACACACTGCAAAATATCGCCATTGCGATAAATGCCAAACTCGGTGGTACCCCTTGGAAAATCGCAGTCCCCGAATACAGGGAACTAATTATCGGAGTGGGAGCTTTCAAACATTCTGACACCAATATTCAGTACATTGGTTCTGCTTTTTCCTTTGATAACACCGGCGCATTTAATTCATTTGAATATTTCCATAAGGACGAATTAAAAGAACTGGTCGGTTCTATCGAATCAGCTATTGTGGATTACAGAAGTACGATTGCCAACCTCGAAAGGCTGGTTATCCACTATTATAAAGACATGCGGGAAGATGAGGTAGAAATCATTGAAAATATGCTTTACAATATCGGTGTCGATGTACCTGTTTTTGTGGTTACAATCAACAAAACCGAATCAGAAGATATTGTTGTATTCGACGATGATTTTGTTGAAAAAATGCCATACAGTGGCCGTTACATAAACTTGGGCAACAATACCTATTTGCTTTGCAACAATATCCGCTATTCCGACAATAACACCCGAAGCATTGAAGGTTATCCGTTCCCAGTCAAGTTGAAAATAAAATGTCACTCAGACAGTTCTTTACTAACCACGCCAACAATAAACGGATTGATAGACCAGGTATATCAATTTAGTCGCATATATTGGAAGTCAGTCAAACAACAGAATCTCCCTGTTACAATTAAATATCCTGAAATGGTTGCTCAAATCGCACCACATTTCACCACAGGTTCAATACCTTCAAATATAGGGAAAGATAACCTTTGGTTCTTATAATCGAAGAAATGGGGGAAATAGAGTGTTTATGGAAAATATCGTGCAAGTGAGGGCAGAATTCAAACTCGTTTGAAAGTTATGCCGAACGCAGCTGATATTGAAGGTGCTGAAATTGGGTAAATGTTCCATTTCCTCCAATTCCCCAATATCCTCTTTTTAATTTAAGCGGTATAAATTATTTAAATACCTGCCCACGCAGGATTAAACCGAACAGGTAAAAAGGTATTCGTCAATCACTCACTTTGTTCGCAAAAACATAGCTGCAAGGGTAAAACAAGCAGCCTGAAAAAATCTCCACTCTTCGGGTAGTATTTTTCCGTCTGCCCTTGACAGCTAACTCAGCCACACTAAGCATTGCGCTCCGGTAGGTGCTCATGCTTGCGTGCCTGCTTGTTTTGCTACACACGCTCGTTCATTCCTCATTCGCGGCTACTTCTGCCCCCTGTAACCCCAATAAGGTATTCGCTTCGCTCATATATTTTTATACTGGGGGCAGCCGCCGCTTATTGTTGTGCTCGCCTGCGGGTCGCTGTGGGCTAATCGGGCTGTCACAGTTTTTGTGGTCGCTCCCTTGTGTCTTTTGCCGTGTTCGTTCAGTCATTCCGCAAAGCTGCATTCCTTCATTCACACCGCAACGCCACCCCACGCAAGAGCTGTCCCTCAATCGTCCGTTTCGTTCCATTCCGCTCATTTCACTTTTAGGGGCATTTGTCTTTTCCACCCTCAATTCATGCGGTTGCAGCATAGTTCCGCTTCGCTCCACTAAGCTTCACCGCCCCACACAAAAGCCCTTAACCGTTCAATCGCTGCATTTCTCTTCACTTCCTCATTTCGTCCAGCCCTTGCTTTTTCCAACGCACTCGCTCCCAAAACAAAAACTCCGCCAGCCCTGCCGAATACGGCAGCCGTCCGCCGCCCTCATTCTTCGGGCTGTCTGCTGCCAGCGCCCTTGCTCCACTCGCAGTCGGCTCGCGCCTCTCCACTACACAGGCAAAAAAACTACTCCGCTATCGCTTCGCTTGTTTTTTACCTGCTCCGTTCCGGCTCATGGCTGCTTTACCTGTTCTCGGTTTAAATCCTGCTTCGCCCACGCACAGCCCCCGACCACTCACCCCTAAAGAAATGCAGTTGAATTTTAGTGTTTAAGCCCTTCGGGCAATTTAATTCAGGAAGAATAATGAGGTACGTATAATTTTACCCAGAAAAAAAATGAATATGCAAAAATAGCCGTTTCGCTTACCGTCAGTACAAGGTCAAGCCCTCCGGGTTTTCGCCAAAATCTCCACACCTCCGCTCTGCTTCGGGTAGTATTTTGCCGAAAAACCTTGACAGCCGCCGCTTCACTGGCTGTTTGAAAGGCATATCCTTTTTTCTTCTTTCTTTTTTTCTTTCTCTTTTCGGTGAAAAAATAATTGTTGTTTTTGTTTTGCTGATTGATGAAGTTGTTGCTCGTTCACTCAATCTTTTTTGCAATGACAAAAGCAAGATACAGCAAAGAAAAGCACAAGATACTAAATTGATTATCTTCTATTTATGTCGATTTAATTTTGTTTTGGACAAGGTCAAAAAGGGTTCTCCTCCGTACCAAATCCAAGTAACCAATTTTATTAACTCCATAAATTTTTAGAACAATGGGAAAGATTAATTTAGGTATTCTCGGAAGTTTCTCAGGTAAAGTGGGAAATGTCATAGGTGGTAACTGGAAAGGTATCAGCTACATGCGTGCAAAAGCCACTTCGGTAAGCAATCCTCGCACTGATGGGCAAGTAAATCAGCGTACTAAATTCGCTTTAGTGTTAGCAATTTTGAAACCGATAACCGGATTCCTCCGTGTAGGTTACAAAAAGTACGCAATCAAGCAAACAGCGTTTAACGCTGCAATGTCCTACATTTTGAACAACGCTGTTACTGGCAGTTCTTCCGCTGATTACAGCGTTGACCTTGCCAAAGTGCTTGTTTCTCGTGGCAACCTTACAGGGGCAGCAAATGCAAAAGTAACTTCAGCTGGTGGAGTAGTAACCCTTACATGGGATGACAATTCCGGTAGTGGTACCGCTACCCAGACAGACAAAGCGTTAATTGTTGTTTTGAACCCGACAAGAGTTGAATCTGTATTCGATACGGCAGGTAACCAAAGGGTTGCAGGAACTGAAGACATTCCTGTCCCTGCCGATTGGGTGGGCGAAAGCGTTGAAGTGTTTCTGGGCTTCATTACCGCAGACGGAAAGGATGTTGCAAACAGCGTTTATTTAGGCACTGTGGCCGTTGCTTAAGTGTAGGTAACTATCTATTTCCTTGCAGACAAATCCCGCTCGGATGAGCGGGATTTTTTGAATCTACTAATTTAAAATCAATACAAAATGAAATTACTATTTATTCCCTCAATAATGAATAAGGATTGGGCACATTTAAACGAACTCCTGACTGTTCTGGCTGTGCTATATGCTTGTGTATTTATGTCCGTAGTCATTGACCTCTTTTTCGGCGTAAAGCGTTCAAAACGCTTGAAAATTGTTCGTACAAGTTTTGGCTATCGCCGCACCATTACCAAACTAGCAAGTTATTTTGGTTTAATGATCATGCTTTCTATTGCCGATATTGTGGCAAGCGTAGTTTTTGATATGCCATATTTCACCGTAATCGGTGCAATCGGGATTGTCCTAGTCGAAGCAAAATCCGTTTTTGAAAACCTCAGGCAGGAAAGCAAAAATGTAGATGACATTCAAAATATCCTACTCAAACTCTTTGAAAACAAAGAGGAGATACAAACCCTCATTTCATTTCTAAACTCAAAAAAGCAGGAGGAATAGTCATGAAATCAAGAGGACTTCGAAACAACAATCCATTGAATATACGGCATAGTGGCGAAAAGTTCCAGGGCGAAATCAAAGGCAAGGACAAGAGTTTCAAAACATTCTCGTCACTGCCTTACGGCTATCGTGCCAGTTTTGTAATCCTTGGGACGTACCTTTCCCATGGATTAAACACCGTTGAAAAGATCATTACCCATTGGGCACCGTCAACCGAAAACGATACAGAAAGCTATATCGCCCATGTTGAAAGATGGTCGGGTGTTCCCCGAAACAAGGAACTAACCGCCCGGGATGGCTCTGAATATATTCTAATCGTTGCGGCCATGAGTTTTGTCGAAAACGGGCAAAATGCCGATATTTCAGCAGTACAGGCAGGACTTAATCTACAAACTAAAATCAAAATTCAATGAAAAAGATACTTATAATCGCAGTAATAGCAACCCTGTTGTATTCCTGCAAATCGGTAAAATATATTCCCGTACAGACTACAAAAATTGAATACCGGGATAATTTCGTCAGAGATTCAATTTTCCGTTACGATTCTGTTTTTGTCAAAGATAAAGGCGACACGCTAATTCTGGAAAGATACAAGTATCTGTATAAAAACAAGATTGTCAAAGATTCAATTTTTATCAATGATACTATTCGGGTTCCCTATCCAGTAGAAGTGATAAAACAAGTAAAAGCCCCGCTTTCGAGCTGGCAAAATTTTCAAATATGGTGCGGTCGCTTTGCTCTTTTTGCTTTGTTGTTAGCTTGCATTTATTTTATATGGAAACAGAAAAAGTTCTGATATCGTTTAACTACATATTAAATCCCGCCCGAAAGAGCGGGATTTTTCATTATCCAGTATTCAAATCTATCAAAAATGAAGTATATTTGTGTCTCACATGTATTGTTTATAAATGCTTATCAGAGGCGAAATAAACAGCTAATAATCAATAGTATGAATTTTATTTTTATTGATCGTATATTTGTTTCATATTTGCAACATGCTTTTGTAAATAGCTGATTATAAATCACATTTACATTTGAAGAAGTGAAATAAAACTACGCAAGTAGTACCTAAATAAGAAAGTGTAACCCAAAAGGTTACACTTTCTTATTGTTAAATCTAACGTAAACAAAATAATTATCAAAAAACACTTTATAATTTATTAAGTTCAAAAATGGTTTTTGCATCTTTATTGTTTACGCGCGTTTGAACCCATTCGGATATTTTATTTTGGTCGGTGCGATTTAAAGTTTTTTTTGAGGTGAAAATTATCATAGGTATTAGTGACGATTGGGTACTGTTTTGATATATAATTGTTTCAGCGTAAGAGCAAGTATTAATTTGTGGATAAAGCTTTTTGATTTCCATTAGTAGGTTTTCGCCTATTTTAGGTATATTTCTAATGCTATCTAAAGTGTTTTGAGTATTTTGCAAATTGGAAGTTACGGCATTTAATTTACCTTCCAGTTCTTGCGTTTCACTTATATAGCGATTGGTGCTTTGTCTTAAAATCTCGGCATCGGTACCGCTAATAATATCAATTTTTGAAGTATCGATATCAAAGGTTAGTGCAGTTTCTTTTATTTTTCTCAAATCTTCTTCTGAAGGTCCATAGCCGGAATACATAAGACTTATTGTTTGTTGAGTAGCATCAATTTCGTTATCAATCAAATAAGTATTGCTTAGTACAGAAATGTTTTGTATGTATTGTTTAGATTTTTCAGTAAAAGTTTCTTGTTGCACCAACTTGTATCCAAAAAAGATACTGGGAACAATGATTAATAATAAAATAGCCCATATTGTTTGATTAATTCTTTTGTGTTTTTGCGGATCGACAATACTACGAATAGGGAATTTTAAAATTTGGCAAACTACTGATGCTGCAAAAGCTATAAATACAGTATTTATAGTAAAGAGATATAATGCTCCAAATACGAATTTAAACTGCAATGTAGCTAAACCGTAGCCAGCAGTACAAAGAGGTGGCATGAGAGCGGTGGCAATGGCAACACCCGGAATAACGTTGCCTTTTAGTTTGCTACTAATGGCTAAAATTCCGGCTAAACCTCCAAAAAAAGCAATAAGTACATCATAAATAGTAGGACTTGTTCGTGCCAATAATTCTGAATGAGCTGTACTAACGGGAGTTATTAGGAAATAGAAAGTTGATGTAAGTAAACTAACAATGACTGCGAATGAAAAGTTTCTAACAGCTTGTTTTAACATATTCATGTCATAAGTAGCAATACTATAGCCCATGCCGTTTATTGGACCCATAAGTGGTGAAATAAGCATAGCACCAATAATTACGGCTGTAGAGTTCATGTTTAAACCTACAGATGCTACCAAAATGGCGCACATCAAAATCCATAGGTTAGTACCCTTAAAGACAATTCCCTTTTCTATTTCGGCGTGAATAGAATCGAAACTTTCCATTTCGCGCTTAAGATCGAAATAATGTAAAATATTCATGTGTTATAGTTTTTTCTTAATTAAGTGTAGTTTTATGTGTTTAATTTATTGTTTTTTTCCCGTTTGAGTGTACAAAAAGAACGTTTCCGATATTTTCAAATCCTTCAAAGAAAGAGAAATCGCCTTCTACTTTAAACGTATTTTCATTAAAGCCTATCATTGTTAGTCCGGCATCTATTGACCTTTGATTAATAATTTCCTTGACGGAAATGTGTTCATCACGCTCAATAATTTCAATATTGGTTTCCGTAATGGGCATACGTCCGCTATTAATCAACTCATACATATTTTGCTTAATTTCATCTATTTCGTGAGCGTAACAAATGTTGAAAATTTTTATATTGGCTTTTTTCCAACTGGGGTGTCCCATAATAATAAATCCGAGCAAAATCATCAAATTGGTGCTTTCGGTATCGAAACGACTTACCCAAATATGAATACCGTTTTTGTACAGAATGGGCTTGCGACTTGTGCCCAAAATGCAGACATCAAACCCTCCTGCATTTACCATACGGAAATTGGTCATTATATCGTTCAAATCGTTTTCCGGTTCGCTTTTCATATATTCAAAAATCACCATATTGTTTTCCATTCCTGCAATTCCCGGAGTTTGAATAGACTGCGCTATTGCCGATGTGGTTGAAGGCGAAATAAGCGTGTCGATATAAACCTGATTGGAGGTGTCGAGGTTGCTCAACAAACGGTCTAGTTCAATTTTTGCCTGTTCAGTGGTCTTTTTTGAATAGTAGCCGTCAATCAAATGCAGATAGGTGCCAAATCCGTATTTATAAGAAATCCAGTTGAGTAGTTTTAATGCAGAATCGCGTTTGAACGTATTTCTGGAAATACAAATGGCACTGGGACGCCATTCATCTTCCGAAGCGGCTTGGTCGGACGAACTCCTTTTTCTTTTGTTTTGAAGATAGATTTGCAAGCCCCTGTTCATTTGAAAAAGCGTATTGGCGAATATTGCCGAAAAGCCTTTGCGGTCGCTGTGGTAGCGCTCAATGTAGATATAAAGCCCAATTATGGCTATGTAGGCTATAAGCGTGTAAAGAACGCTGATTTGAAACATTGCCCATACCGAAATAACAAATCCCGCCAAAGAAATATACCATTTCGATTTGAATGTAGGTCTATAGGCAGGAGATGAGCCGAAGTGGTGAAGAAAAGAGATTAAACAGAGACTTCCGTAGGTAACCAAAAAGAACATTGAAATGATTTGTGCCACCGAATCGACACTACCGAATGCTACAAAAACCAGCGCTATTACGCAAGTAACCAGTGAAGCGTTAATAGGTTCATTGTCTTTTTTTCGGGTTTGACGCAACCATTTGTTTGTGCTCTTTATCGGAAGCGAATTGTCTAAAGCCAAAGCTTGCAATGTGCGAGGTCCTACCATAATAGAACTCAATGCCGATGTAAAGGTGCAGGCAGCCAAGCCGAGCGGAATTAGAATTTTTCCGCCAATAGCAATGTTTGCCATAATGAGTTGATTTTCAACTAAATCTTTTGGCAACGCAGAGTTGGCAAACTTCAGGCAGATAAGCAGATATAAAATTAATCCTGTAAAAGTGGCTGCAACGGTGCCGATAGGTATCGATTTGCCCGGGTTTTTTAAATCGCCCGAAAGTCCCACTCCTGCAGTAATTCCCGTAAACGCAGGAAATATAATGGCTAACACCAAAAACATATTTCCGCTGTTTTTTAATGAAACATTGGCACTAAAATAGTCGATACCGGCTCCGTTAACAGGCTTTCCGAAGAAAAACATAAGTAGAGCAATTAAAACAAGAGTTCCTGCAATGTACAGCACTTTTAAACCCATATTTGCCCCTTTTTTCAGAACCAATACAGAAAGCAAAATCATTGCCGGAATACTGATTACTTGTTTGGGAAGCACAAAGTCGAAATTGACATAAAGATAATTAAACAGAAAATCGAACGCTTCCGTAAATGCCACAATATAGAAAGCAACGCTAATGGTTTGCGAAAGATAGAGCAACATGCCCAAAGTGGCTCCAATATTGAGTCCGAATGAGCGCGAAATAATAAAATATTCCCCTCCGCCTTCTACGCGTTTGTTGGTTGCTAATTCGGATATGGCTAAAGCGGTAGGAATGGTCACCAAATGTCCGATTGCAATCAGGATAAATGTTCCCCATAAACCGACAGACCCCACAGCGTACCCAAAACGCAAAAAAACAATAGCACCGACTATGGTAGAAAGAGCGGTAAAATAGACGGCAGAAGTTCCAAATTTTTTAACATCACTCATAATAAGATTGTTTTAGTTATTGTTAAAGTGGCTCTCTTATAACAAATTATTTTAGTTGTTTAGCTTTAAATTTCAAACTACGATTATAGTGTTTTTTTCTTATAAAACCACCATAAAACCATTTAATTTTAACAATGTTTTGTTTGTTTTATTAATTATTGTCTTTTTTGACAGTTCTATAAGCTTACAAACTTTCATTTAATTTCAAACAATTTTCATAAGTAGTTGAAATCTGCTGTGTAAAACAGGCGCACGCAAGATTTAATTTGTATATTTGCACTATTATTATTGTCTGTTTTAAAAAACTATGAACAAAAAAGTAATAGAGACAAAATGAAAAAAGCGATTATAATCGGAGCTACGTCGGGAATTGGAAGAGAACTTGCAAAACTGTTAATGGAAAACGGCTATAAAGTGGGCATAACAGGGCGACGAGGAGAGTTGTTGGACGAAATAAAAAAAGAAAATCCAAACGCATATAGTGTTAAATTGCTTGATGTAACAGACACCAAAAACGCAATTGAAAAGTTGGATGAATTGGTATCGGAACTCGGTGGAATGGATGTGCTGATTTTAAGTTCGGGGATAGGGGATATGAATGAAAATTTGGATTTTACGATAGAAAAAAGAACTATTGACACCAATGTAATCGGCTTTACTTGCGTGGCAGATTGGGCGTTTAATTATTTTGAAAAACAAAACTACGGACATTTAGTAGGAATAAGCTCTGTGGGCGGATTGCGTGGTAGTCGGCAAGCTCCTGCATACAACGCAACAAAAGCTTACCAAATTAACTATCTTGAAGGTTTAAGACAAAAAGCTACCAATCTTAAAATGCCAATTTTTGTAACCGATATTCGCCCCGGACTTGTAGATACGGCTATGGCAAAGGGAGAAGGATTGTTTTGGGTTATGCCTTTAAACAGAGTGACACAACAAATTTTTAGAGCTATAAAACGACAAAAAAAGGTGGCATATGTTACAAAACGTTGGCGGATAATAGCCTTTATTTCAAAACATTTGCCCAAATTTATATACGATAAAATGTAAAATACAAGCGATAAACAGCGTGTTATTAAACTTTTCTAACCAAATAATTGTAGATTATAAGTATCAATCCAAATAATTTTACTATCTTTGTACATTAAAAAAAACAGTTTATGAAAATTGGAGATTTTGAAATAAATAACATTTACAATATTGATTGTTTGGTAGGAATGCAAAAACTGCCTGATGAATGTATTGATTTGGTTGTAACTTCGCCTCCTTATGATGATTTAAGGGATTATAATGGCTATTCATTTGATTTTGAAAACATTGCAAAAGAGTTGTATCGAGTAATGAAAAAAGGTGGAGTAGTTGTTTGGGTTGTAGGTGATAAAATAAAAAATGGAAATAGAACTCTGACAAGTTTTAAGCAATGTCTCTATTTTCAAGAAATTGGTTTTAATGTTCATGATGTAATGATTTATCAGAAAAAGAACACGCCGTTTATGCGTTCCAACGCCTACACTAATTGTTATGAGTTTATGTTTGTTTTTTCCAAAGAAAAAGTTGCTACATTTAACCCATTGAAAACTAAAACTGCACGTAGTGGATTTGAAAAATTAGTTTCAAATAAAAAAGCAGATGGGGTTAATAATAAGGTTGTTGCAGAATTAAAAGAAGAAAAAACGCTGACAAATATTTGGAGTTATGCAGTGGGGCTCGGAGGCTCAACAAAAGATAAAATTGCGTTTCAACATACAGCTATTTTCCCTGAAAAACTTGCACACGACCACATTTTATCTTGGACAAATGAGGGAGATTTGGTTTTTGACCCAATGAGCGGTTCCGGAACTACTTGTAAAATGGCAAAATTGAGCAAAAGAAATTATTTAGGAATGGAAATTTCAAAAGAATATACCGAACTGTCTATCAAAAGATTAGAAATGATTCCTCCTCAACTTTTTTGATTTTTTGCGTGTCTTTTCAAATATTTAATAGCTTCTTGCATTAGCTCAATACTATCTTTAAAACGTCCTAACCCCGTGTTGCAACTGTCACAAATCCACTCTCTTGCGTTTCCTGTATCGTGGTCGTGGTCAATGACTAAATTTGCTGTAACATAAGGTATTGATGGTTTTTTACAAATCGGACAGATAAAAAACTTTTCTGGTCTAATTGCTTCCATTCGATTTTTTTCAGATTTTTTTAAAGCTACACCGTCAATAGCTTTTCGACATTCCGTACAAGTAGGACGGGTGGTTTTTCTGCCTTTTGCGTCTGTTTGATTAATATCAAAATCCTTGTAATCTTCTTTCAAAATATGGCAAACATTGCAAATTTTATATTTATACGGTTTTCCTGTTTTTGTAACGTCCAAAAACTTAATCTTTGATAAATCTATATCTATTTCAATATTTTTACCAATAAAGAAAACTTTTGCTTTTGAAGGAGTTACCTTTTCTACAAAACCAACAGAATTTTTATCCAAACCTTTGTATTTTTCAGTTAATACGACAAAATCATTTACTTTTATCATAGCATCTTTATTGAAATATTTGTGAATTAAAAAAATCAGAAACGGACAAACCAAGTGCTTTTGCAATCTTTTCTATATTAACTGCTGAAACGTTTCGTTTTCCTTGCTCAATACTTGCAATATAAGTTCTGTCAAGCTCGCATTCAAATGAAAATTTTTCTTGGCTTAACCCTTTTGAAATCCGTAACTCCCGAAGTCTTATTCCTATTTTCTTTTTAATATCCATACTAAAACTGAAAATACAAAAATATATATATGTCGATTTTCATACAACGGACTATAAGTAACAATTGTGTTGCGAAAAAATCAGAAATCAGATATAAATAGAAGCCTCAATGTTGTGTAAAGATATTTGCACAACCATTGAATCACAAGATAAGCTATACTAATTAAATGATTGATAAAATCAGAGAAAAAGGCATTTTTGATGCCAATTTTTGGGATAATTGTAACAGGATTTTATTACTCGTTTGGCAGGTTTTCGAGTACGTTTAAGTAGAGTTGGGCGCGATGTTGTGCCATTTCCAGATTAAGGTCGGTGTAGTTGCCGCACTCTTCTGCCGATTGCCCGGGGATTTTACCTTCAAAGTCAATGATAAAGCGACAGCACTCTTTTGTGCGCTGAATAATGTCGGTTTTGTTCGGCTTGCCGGCTACAATCAAATAAAATCCTGTGCGGCAGCCCATAGGACCGAAATAGAGGGTTTCTTTCAGTGTATTGCGGAAAAAAGTGGCACCAAGATGCTCAATGGAATGAAGTTCGGTGGTGTTCATCACCGGCTCAAAATTCGGACGTGTTACTCGCAAATCGTAAGTGGTAAAGGTAAATCCGTCTTGTGTGTCAATGCGTGAAATGTGTACGCCCGGCAGCAGAGTGAGATGATTGACGGTGAAACTGGTTATTTTTTCCATAATTCTTCTAATTTATTTACGGTGGTTAAGGCATCTGCGCCATAAAGGTCGGCACCTATCTCTTTGGCAATCTGTTCCGTAACTACTGCGCCACCTACAAAAATGGGGCAAATATTCGGCAATTTTCTAAGTTCGGCAATGGTTTTTGCCATCGCATCTACGGTAGTGGTCATTAGTGCGCTGAGACCGATAGCGTCGGGCTGGTGTGTACCAAACGCTTCTACCACTTTTTCTATGGCTACGTTTTTTCCTAAGTCAATAATTTGAAAACCATGACTTTCCAGTACTATTTTTACAATGTTTTTACCAATGTCGTGGATGTCGCCCTGAACGGTTGCTAAAATAATTTTCTCTTTTTTCGTGTCAATTTGCTTGAAGTGCTTTGCCAAAATGGCAAAAACAGCTTTGGCTGTTTCGGCAGAATTGATAAGTTGCGGTAAAAAGAGCGTTCCTTTTTCAAATTTTTCTCCTACTTCTGTCAGAGCGGGAATAAGTATTTCGTTGATAATGGTTTCCGGTGTTTTGTCTTCTAACTCTTTGTTGGTAAGCGTTTCGGTGGTACCTTTCAAACCTTGCACTATTGCTTGGTAGAGAGTTTGTTCCGATTGCTTTTGCACGGGAATTTCCACCGGTGTAGCGTTAGAGGCGGCAATGTATGTGGCGCAATTATCATCGTATCCGGCTAATGCGTTGAAAGCCTTGAGCATGCGGACAGAATCGGTGTCGTTGGGGTTCATTATGGCAATGTCCAAGCCGCTTTGCAGCGCCATGATAAGGAATGTGCGGTTGAGGTAGGCGCGTTGCGGTAGTCCGAACGATATATTGGAAAGCCCGATAATGGTAAGCACGCCCAACTTTTTGAGTTGCGCCAACGTTTCGAGCGTTATTCGTCCGTGTTGCTGGTTCGACGAAATAGTCATTACTAAAGCATCGAAAACCAACAAATGCTTACCGATGCCGTATTCGGCAGCTTTGGCAATAATTTTTTTAGCAATTTCCAATCGTCCTTCGGGCGTTTCGGGAATGCCGTTTTTGTCCAACGTCAGGGCAACGCTCACAGCACCGTATTTGGCAATAACAGGAAATAATGCTTGCATAGATTCTTCGTTACCATTGACGGAATTTATCATCGGCACGCCGTTGTAAATGCGTATGGCGGCTTCTATGGCGGCGGGGTTTGCGCTGTCGAGTTGAAGTGGCAGTTCGCATACTTCTTGAATTTTTTTCACCGCTTCCACAATAAGCGTTTTTTCATCGCAGTTGGGTATTCCGACATTTACGTCCAAAAAATCGGCTTGGGCGGCGGCTTGTTGTAGAGCTTCTTGTTGTAGAAAATCGAAATTGTTTTCCAGCAAAGCTTTTTGTAGCAGTTTTTTACCTGTTGGGTTGAGCCGTTCGCCACACAAAATACCTTTTTCGAGTTTCAGCAAACGTGTCGCTGAGCAGATATAAGTGTCGCTTATCGGTTTGTAACTCTTTGTCTTTGTTTGTTTTAGATGTGCAATGCAGCGTATTGTTTGCGGTGTAGTGCCACAGCATCCGCCGACAATGGTTGCTCCTGCCGCCACAATTTTTTCAGTCCAAAAAGCAAAATCGGAATCGTTGAGCGAGTAGGAAATTTGTCCGCAGCACATTTCGGGCAAACCTTTGTTGGGTTGTACCAAAATGGGCAGATGGGTAAATGCGCGCATTTTTTCCACAATCTCTATCATGCGGTCGGGACCTGTGGAACAGTTCACTCCCAAAGCATCAACCTGAAGCGATGTTAGCGTAAGGGCGACAATTTCGGGCGTAGAACCGGTTAGCGTGCGTCCGCTTTCTTCAAAAGTCATGGTGGCAAACAGCGGTAGCGTGCAGTTTTCTTTAACGGCTAAAACGGCTGCTTTCATTTCCAGCAAATCGGCGTAGGTTTCTATCAGGTAGCCGTCCACTTTGTCGCGTGTGTACTGCACAATTTCTTTTATATTGTTGTAGGCAGCTTCAAAGGTCAAATCGCCGAGTGGTTCCATCAATTTGCCCGATGGACCGATGTCGAAAATTACTTTTGCGGAACTGTTTTCGGCTACTTTTCGTGCGTTAGCAATGGCGGCATCAATGACTTCTTCTAATGAAAATTTGCTGTCTTTCAGTTTAATGCGGTTGGCACCAAACGTATTGGTTGTAAGGTATTCGGCACCGGCTTTAAGGTACTGACGATGAATATCTTGCACAAGTTCCGGCGACAGCACGTTAAGGTCTTCAAACAGAATTCCCTCAGTTTCTTTTCTGCCGGTCAGCATGGTGCCCATGGCACCGTCGAACAATTGAATATGTGTTATTGGTTGTAGCATGTTGTACCTTTTTTAATGTAGTCGCATTTCGATTGGATAAAGCAATTTTTGCATGAAAATCGGTAGTTGTTAAGCACAATGCCGCATAGCGATTTTTCCGGAATCATTATGCCCGATTCGGTGGTGTAGATACCAATCAATTTTTGTGCGTCTAAGTAGTTTAATATCTGTTTGTTATCAATTATGTCCGACCCTGAATAGCCCGGGCAAAACAATACGCCCTTTGGTTGCAAGGTGTTTAATTTTTCGTCTGCAAGATGCTCTAAAACAACATTTGCGGCGGCATTGATGACCACCGCTTGCGATAAATCTGTTTTTGTGGTCGCTTGTATGGCTCTGTCGCAGCCCAATCCGAGCGTGGCAGCAAATAGCGCAGCTTCGTTTAAAAACGGTCGGAGAGAGGCATAAGCTTCTTTTTCTAAAAATGTTGGCGTATCTGCTAAATCGGCAATTTTGCAATAACGGTATTTAAAATCCGCTTTCGTTAAAACGGTATCCAACGCTTTGCGAACAGTGAGTAACATCTGTTCGTCGGCTTGCCCATCAGAACAACCGATATAACGTAAAGTGTTATTTATTAGCGAAATATCCGGTTGTAACATACGATATATTTGCCATCAATTTTTTTATGAAATGACTTTTGTTCATCGAGTAAAGATGCAAACCATCAATGTCGTTCGTCAGCAAATCCAAAATTTGGTAGCTGGTGAAGATAATTCCGATTTCTTCTAAAGCCTGTTTGTCGTTACGGTATTTGTCAAAATAGTTGCGTAATTGTATGGGAATCAGTACGCCGGATACTTGTATAATTCGGTCTATCTGTTTGTAGCTGGTGACGGGCATAATACCGGGCAAAATGGGTACTGTGATGCCGGCTTTACGTGCTTTGATAAGGAAACGGTAAAAGACATCGTTGTCGAAAAACAGTTGTGTGGTGAAAAATTCCATGCCGGTATCCTGTTTCTTTTTCAAATTGTCAATATCAACTTCGAATGAAACGGCTTCGGGGTGTTTTTCGGGATAACAAGCGCCTGCACATGAAAAATAGTCGCCGAATTGCTCGTATATAAATGCGGCTAAATCGGAAGCATGTTCAAAATCCGATTGCAAATTATTCGTGTTTTCGGGATTGTCGCCACGAAGTGTCAGCACGTTTTTAATATCCGATTTTTTCAACTCGTTGCACAAATTGATGATGTCGGCTTTTGTCGATGCAATGCCGGTAATGTGTGCCAAAGGTTCGCTTTTTGTGTTTTCTTTGATGAATTTGGCGATGGCAGCCGAATTATCGGTAGTTGTTCCCAACGCTCCATACGTAACGCTCATAAAATCAGGATTTAATGTTGCTAAATCTTGTATGGTTTTCTTCAGGTTACCTATATCCGTTTCGCGTTTGGGCGGAAACACTTCAAAAGAGAGTGTTTTCTTTTGTTTGAGTATGTTAGCAATTTTCATTGTATCTAATTTTTAATCAGTTGCAAAGTTACTATTTTAGCATCACTAAATCAAAAAAAAAGCGAACTTTCAACAAGTCCGCCTTTTTATCGTCTTAAAATTGGTCTTAAATTGTACCGCTAATGAGAATCAATACCAGCAGACTTAAGATGGCGTAAAATTCAGGAAAAGCTGCCATAATCATTGTTCCGGCAGTAACGTTGTGTCCCGAACCTGTGGCGGCAATACCGTTAGCGCAAATTTCTCCTTGACGGATGGCTGAAAGCAAACACACCAATCCCATGGTGAGACCGGCAGCAAAGATAGCGGCTCCCTGAAGGGCAGTCATGCTTTCCACGAGGAAACCTTGAATCAAGAAATAGCCGACAAATCCGTAGATACCTTGCGTTGAGGGTAGCGCAGAAAGCAAAATGTACGTACCCAATGCTTCGGGACGTTTTTTTAGCGATCCGACTACCGCATTACCGCAAATGGCTAAACCGTAAACACTACCGGTGCCCGATAGTCCAACCATCAAAGCAACGCCTACATAAGCTAAAATCAAATTGTAATCCATAATGATAAAAAAATTAGTTGTTAAAATTGATAATTATAGTTTTGTTGTTTTTGTTTTAAAAGGTTTGTAGGGATGTCCACCGCCTTCAAATCCTGCATTTTTGTAAAATTCCACAAAGGTAAGACGCAGCGGATGTACTATAGAACTGATGATACACAGTAAAATATTGAGTGAGTGTCCAAAGAGCAAAATGAATAGCATCGGCAGCCAGCGTATGAACGGTGACATATCGGCTGTGAGCGATATTGCCAACATATTGAACACGCCACCTAAAATACCGCCGGCTAAACCTAATGCGAACAAACGAATGTACGATAACACGTCGCCCAAAAGTCCGCTGACCGTGCCATAAGTACCCCAAAGTCCTGAACCTAAATTAACAAATGGATTTTTGCCGGGTGAATTGTAAAACAAA
The DNA here is from genome assembly GCA_012837685.1 of Bacteroidales bacterium. Classification (GTDB taxonomy): domain Bacteria; phylum Bacteroidota; class Bacteroidia; order Bacteroidales; family Paludibacteraceae; genus DUQS01. Next base: position 17,922 of record DUQS01000064.1, on the reverse strand, counting down.
ATAACAAATGCACAAACTGCGGCTATACCGTAAAGCACATATAGTACCGTTTGAGGCAGCGCAACGCCCAATACCGGCAATAATAGTGCTAAGCCGTCAAGTATAATGATAAGCCATGCACAATCCGCTGCTGCGTATTTGAATCCGAATTGAATGGTTGTTTTCACTACTTTGAGACCCATGGCAAAAAGTATTTGGAACAATCCGACAGCAACAGCTACAACCATCATTGGGTCGTAGCCGCCCAGTTTCGCTGCATAGTTGTTTGAAGTGATGAAATAGTTCTTTACATTTGCCAGCCAAGGCCAAGTTACCGATTCAAGCGAAATTCCGAAGAACATACCCGTGAGCAAGCCTACTACTACGGTAGCTCCTCCGAGAAATTGCGCCAAAGTAGCTACACTTTTAAATTTTGGAAATTTATATTTAACAATGGTAGCTGCAATCAAAATTAGTAAACCGTAGCCGCCGTCGCCCAAGCAAAGCCCGAAAAAGAGCATGAAAAAGGGAGCGAGGTAGGGTGTCAGGTCAATTTCGTTATAATTGGGCAGCGAATAGAGTTCTGTAATCGGCTCGAACAGCTTTGTGAAAAAATTGTTTTTCAGCTTGATAGGTACGTCTTCGTCAATTTTTGGTTCAAAAACTTTGTAGTAAACTCCTTCTGCTTCGAGCATGGCGTTGAGTTTGCCTTCGTTTGCTTGTGGGCAAAATCCTTCGAGCAGCATCACTTTTTCTTCCGCTTCGGGGGTAGTGCTGAGTTCTACTTTCTGGAAATCAATAGTCTCTTCTACTTGTAGAGCAAAATTTTCCAAATTGTTGAAATTGCCGTGAACCCATGCTTCCATTTTTGCTTGGTGTGCCGTCAATAATAGGTTTTGCGCTTCAACATCGAGTTGCAGTTGTTTGCTATTGCGAGCATTGAGTGTAACAGCTTCCGCATCTAATGTGATAGTGGTATGATTGACGGTTACGAAATAGAGATTTGAACCGATTTCGTTGATAATAAAGGCGTTAAAATCACTTTCCCATTCCGTTTGAAAATTTCGTTTCGGGCAACAGAAAAATTGTAACACATAGCCGTTTTTTGCCAATTTTGCCAATTTTTCAGAATCGTATTTGCCCCAAACTTGCATGCGTTCAGCTTCTTTTTGCGTAGCGGCAATGACCTGTTGCAGGCGATTTTTTTCGGCTTGCAGCGCGTCCCATGTTTTTAGCAGTTCCGCACCTTCGTAAGTGGAAACTTCTTGCGGAGTGGTGTTGGGCAGTAAAAATGGTGTCGCTTCGGTCAGAGTCTTTTTTATTTTTGCTGACAACTGCATTTTGTCGCGCAGTTGGTCATTATCAGCTATGCCTTCGGCTTTTTCAGCCACGTGCAATACGCCGACCTTCCGTAATTTTTCGAGAAAATCGGTGTAGTGTTTGTGGTACACCAGAAAGACATATTTTTTCATTTTAACTATCATGGTCTATTAATTACAAATTTATCAGAAATCAATTGCCGGCTTCTTTTAGTGCTTCTGCTTCGCGTTTGGCTTTTATTATTTTTTGCAATGATTTTGAGAGATTTTCTTCATCTTCCATAAAGCGTTTTATTTTGAGAATAGCATCTTCGTAGCCCGGAATTTGCACTTTTTCAAACAAATTTACTTTTTGGGTAGTTTTTTTACGCGCAAATTCCAATAATTGTACTTTTTGAGCCGAAAATTCGTGTTCAATACTTACTTGCGCCAACTCTTTGAGTTGCGTTAAACCGTCGGCGTACCATTTGGGTGCGTTGAACAGGCTGAACGGTCGTGTGGTGAAAATCACTTCTTCTAATACCGGAATGCGCACGCCTGCTATTTTTTTTACATTCATTTTAACATCTTCCACACGAAGTAGAGTAGTGTCAAATTCGCCCCACAAAGCCAACATTTGGTCGTAGGCGGTGATACGTTGCTCCACTTCTTGCTCCAAGCGGATAATTTCATCTTTTGCTTTTTTCACTTCCATTCGTAGCGCGCTTTCCTTGTTTTTTATTATTGGCAAGGCATACACGCGCATTTTCAGGCTCTTTTCAAGCTCCTGAAGCGATGTTTTGTTGTATTGAAATTTTATTGCCATACTGCTGTATTGGTGTCTTCTTCGTTGCTTATGGATGTATCGTTGTCCGAATAGTATTGAATTTTGCGTTCCATATAATAGGTGGGAACTCCGTTAACATAAGCAGTGCGGGTTACCCAATTTGCCAACGAATCATAAGTGTAAGTAAATACGTATCGATTTTCCAACTCATTTTTGGCATTGTATTGTTTCATCTCCTTTTGGTCACCGTTTTTGTCTATTTCATATTCGTAGCGCGTCAAAAAATTACCTTTTGCATCAAATTGAGTTTGCTCTTTGATATGGTCGTTCATATCGTACTTAAAGTAGAATTTACACACAAAATTACCTTTGTTGTCAAAACGATTCATTTCAATGCGGTTGCCGCGTCTGTTGTATTTGTAGTTGCTGCTGATAATCAAATCTCCTTCAGGTGTGTAGCGGTGCATACCAATGCGTACGCCGTTTTCATCGTAGGAGTAGATGTATTTGCTTTCAACCTCATTTTCGGAATAACACCAATATTCCAATGTTTTGTTGCCTTGGGTGTTGAATGTGCAAAATTGGTTTTCCCAGAAACGCCATCTCAGTTGTTCGCCTTTTGTAACGTCTCCCGATTCGGTGATTAATGCGGCATAAACATTGCTTTTGATGGATTTTACAGGTCCTTTCAATGCTAACACTTTTAAATCGTTACTTTGTTGGCATCCACACAGTGCCAATGTTAGTAAAAACGCAAAAAATACTTTTGTTTTCATGGCGAATTGTTTTTAATAGGTTAATATTAGATTTTCGGTTTGTGCAAAATTTACTCGTAAGATGTTTGTTTCCAATATTTTTCTACCAACGATTGTCTGATGTTCACCTCTTCGGGTTTAAAATGTTTGGCAAACAGTTCCCAAGCAATATCAAGCATTTGCGTGGTGTTGATATTGACATCAATAGCCAAAATTTTATCCGAATAGTCTTTTGCAAAAGCCAAAGAGCGTTCATCGTAATCGGTCAAATCGAAACCGTTTTCCAATTTTGTTTTGGCGTTGGCAGCGTCGGCGTAAAGGCGCACGGCAGCGTTCATCACTTGCGGATGGTCTTCGCGTGTTTTTTTGCCCGCAACTAGTTGTTTCAAACGCGACAGCGAACGGAACGGGTCAACGATAACTTTACCTATATCAGAATCATAGCGCAAGTAGAGCTGACCTTCGGTGATGTAACCGGTATTGTCGGGAATAGCGTGTGTAATGTCGCCACCCGAAAGCGTCGTTACGGCAATAATCGTAATGGAGCCTCCTTCGGGGAACTGCACTGCTTTTTCGTAGATTTTCGCCAAATCGGAGTAGAGCGAACCCGGCATAGAGTCTTTAGAAGGAATTTGATCCATACGGTTCGATACAATAGCAAGTGCGTCAGCATAAAGCGTCATATCGGTCAGCAGTACCAGCACTTTTTCATTTTTTTCTACTGCAAAATATTCTGCGGCAGTCAATGCCATATCGGGAATAAGCAAACGTTCTACCGGCGGATTTTCGGTAGTGTTCACAAACGACACGATGCGGTCGAGTACGCCGGCGTTGTTGAATACATTTTTAAAATAAAGGTAATCGTCGTTGGTCAAGCCCATACCGCCCAAAATAATTTTGTCGGCTTCGGCACGTAATGCCACGTTAGCCATTACTTGGTTGTAGGGTTGGTTGGGGTCGGCGAAGAATGGAATTTTCTGACCGGAAACCAGCGTGTTGTTCAAGTCAATGCCCGCAATACCTGTAGCAATTAGTTCTGACGGCTGTTTACGGCGAACTGGGTTTACGCTTGGACCGCCAATTTCTACTTCTACGCCTTCTACTTCGGGACCGCCGTCTATCGGACTGCCGAATGCATTGAAAAAGCGTCCTGCCAATTGGTCGCTCACTTTCAGAGACGGAGTTTTACCTAAAAATATCACTTCGGCATTGGTTGGAATACCTTCTGTTCCTTCAAATACCTGCAACGTAATATCGTTGCCCATAATTTTCACGACCTGCGCCAACTTGCCGTCTATGGTTGCCAACTCATCGTTGCCAATGCCATCAGCCTTCAGCGAACAAGTTGCCTTGGTAATGGCTGTGATTTTAGTGTAAATTTTTTGAAATGCTTTTGTTGCCATATCTTATTTTTCTGTTTTTATCTGTTTTTCCGCCAAAACGGTTTTCAATTCTTTCAAATATTTTTCAAATTGTTCGCTATGGAACTCACTGTAATTCATTTGTTTGCAAATGTTGATGATTTTTTTGAAATAATCCATTACGTTCAAGAAGTTGTCAAAATCGTAATCGTGTTTGCAAATGTCCATTACAAGATTAAGCATAAATTCCTGACGTTCGAGCGGGCAAACGGCATCGACTTTATCGAAGGCATCTTGTTGCAAAATCACAAAGTCGATAACTTCCGATTTCCAGAAAGTTTCGTGATAATTTACCGGTACGCCATCGTCGCCCAAAATATTGATTTGCTCTTGTACTTCCTTGCCACGTTGCAACAAGGTTTTCATTTCGTTTACTTTTTTAATCCAATTGCCTTCTACTTTGGTGTTTATGTAGTCTTCAAATTCGGGATATTCGATATATTTTGAATAACTTTCAATGGGATTGACAGCCGGATAGCGTTTGCGGTCGGCGCGACTTTGTTCCAAAGCGTAGAAACAGCGTGCGGCTTTTTTGGTGCCTTCGGTTACCGGCTCTTTCAGGTTACCGCCTGCAGGCGAAACTGTTCCGATGAACGTAATAGAGCCTGTCGAACCGTTGTTTAAGTAAACATAGCCGGCGCGGCTGTAGAACGTTCCGATAATAGCCGACAAGTCCATTGGGAAAGCGTCTTGTCCGGGCAATTCTTCCATACGGTTACTCATTTCACGCAAAGCTTGTGCCCAACGCGAAGTTGAGTCTGCCATAAGCAGTACACGTAGTCCCATTGAGCGGTAATATTCGGCAATGGTCATGGCAGTGTAAACGGATGCTTCACGCGAAGCCACCGGCATATTTGATGTATTAGCAATGATAATGGTACGTTCCATTAGTTTGCGTCCGGTGTGCGGGTCTTCAAGTTTGGGGAATTCCATAAATATTTCCACTACTTCGTTGGCGCGTTCACCACAAGCAGCCATAATAACGATGTCGGCTTCAGCTTGTTTGGAAATGGCGTGTTGAAGCACTGTTTTGCCCGTTCCAAAAGCTCCGGGGATAAATCCCGTTCCGCCTTCAACAATAGGATTGAGTGTATCAATGATGCGAACGCCCGTTTCGAGCAGTTTGAATGGACGCGGTTTTTCAGTGTAAGCTGTGATAGCTTTTTTTACCGGCCATTTCTGTATCATATTAATGTTGTGGTCGTTGCCTTCTTCGTCGGTAATGACGGCAATGGTGTCCTTAATTTTATATTCGCCGGCAGCAACAATCGATTTTATGGTGTATTCGCCTTGCATAACAAACGGCACCATAATTTTGTGTGATTGGTGGTTTTCGTCCACTTCGCCGAGCCACGAAGCTGCTTGTACTTTGTCGCCAACTTTTGCCAGCGGCTTGAACGCCCACAGTTTTTCTTCGTCGAGCGGAAAATTATATTCGCCGCGTTTCAAAAACACGCCGGTTAGTTTGTCAAGGTCGTTTTGTAAGCCGTCGTAGTTGCGGCTCAGCAATCCGGGACCAAGCGTTACTTCGAGCATGTGTCCGGTAAATTCTACAAGGTTACCTACTTTTAGTCCGCGTGTGCTTTCAAAAACTTGCACAAACACGTTGTCGCCCGTTACTTTAATGACTTCTGCCATCAATCGCGTTCCGTCTAATGAAATGTAGCAAATCTCGTTTTGGGCTACAGGGCCATCTACCGCCACCGTTACAAGGTTGGCTATGATGCCTTTAACTGTTCCTTTTGTTGTCATATAGTGTTATTATTGTATTTTGTTTTGTCAAAATTTTACGTCCTTTTTCAAATCGTTTAGCAGATTACGGAAAATTTCATTGCCTTGTTCCATAGTGAGGTTGTCCCAGCGGTGCATCAGTTCGCAGCACAGATAGTAAGCTAATACGCGTTCCACGCCGAAATAGCTGAAAAACGTATGTTCTTCGAGCCATGCCCATTTAAGTGCATCAATTTTTTTCTCTCTTACGAGCAAATTGGTTTCGTCGGCGATGGCAAGCACGCTGTTGAGTTCGTCAAATAGACCTGCCAAACCAAAATCACGAGTATTGCTGTTGCGAATAGTGTTAGCTACTTCATTGTTGCCGACAATGGCTGTTTTTAAATCAAAACCATGTTTACGGCAAGCAATTGCGGTAAGAATATTGTTTACGTTAAGGCAAAATTCAAACCATGCGGCTACAAATGTATTGTTGCATTTGCTGCCGAAATTGTAGTAGAGTGTTGCTAAAAAATCTTCTTTGGAAGTAATACCGGCAACTTCTTTTTCGTCGTTAATGGCATGGTAGAAGTCAATTAGATACGGTTGTAAACGTTTATCTTTTGGATGTTCCGTTTCGTCCATTAAGGTAAAAAGTTCTTGCCAATCGGTATTAGTGAGCGTGCCGAGCGGATTAAGTTCTGCTTCTTTATTTTCGAGGTAAGCCAGCAAATTGTCGTTGTCGTACCGCATACGCAAAAGCCGTAGCAACTCTGCATCGTGAGGTGTAAGAGCGGCATCTAATTCTTCTAAAAGAGCCGTTATCGTTGGAGCTGTTTTTATGTTATCGGGCTGCAGGTCGGGCAAGCCGGCTATTAAATAGTAATATTTCATAATTCGATTAAAATTATGAATTAAGAATTATGAAAAATGGCGTTGGCAAATGACGCAATTCTCAATCCTAAATTCGTAATTTTTAGAATAACAATTCAATCAGTTTCGGACGCAAAAAAGCTTTGAAATAGGCGATAAATTCGGCTTCACCAAAGGTAATTTTGTAATCGCCTTCTGCCGGTACAATGGCAAAATCCGTTTTAATGCCATTTGTTTCGGAAATTTTTACGCCTTTGTCGAGCAATCCTTTTGCGTTGGCTTTGAAGTAATTAGTGAGAGCTTCGCTATCTTTTGCTTCGATGGTTACTTCACCGTTTTTCACCCATTCTGCGCAGATGTCGGCTATTATTTTTTGCATAAAAGCTTTGTCGGCTGTGGCGGCTTTTATGCTGTCCGAAGCAATTTTTTCGCAAAGCAGGTCGGTAATTTCCGATTTTAGTGCATTAACAGCTTGGTCGGCGAAGAGTTTTAGTTCCGATTTGGTGTTTTTGTCCAATTCGGCAGCTTTTTTTTCGGCTTCAGCAATTGTTTTTTCGGCTTCGGCTTTGGCTTTTGCAACAATGGCTTTCGCTTCAGCGTTGGCTTTTTCAACAATTTTTGCAGCTTCTTCTTTGCCTTTTTCTACGCCTTCGGTGTAAATTTTGTCGGTGAGTTCTTGGAGTTTAGAATCCATAATTTTATTGTTTGTTTTATTGTTTGTTTGAAACTATTAGAATTAGCAAAATTACAATTTAATTTTTGTAAAGCCAAATGAAAAACGTATTTTTGCAAAAAAATTATCAACAAAAGAGAATTTGGATGTCTCAGCGTTACTTTTTATATATTATGTATGATGGTACCAACTATTGTGGTTGGCAAATACAACCCAACGGAGTTTCCGTGCAAGAAGTGTTGGAACGGGCGTTGAGTATTCGACTGGGAACACAAATTTCGATAACCGGTGCAGGGCGGACAGATGCCGGTGTGCATGCCAAATGTATGGTGGCACATTTTGATGCACCGGAAATAATTGCTGACAGCGATAAATTTGTTGCTAATTTGAACAGTTTTTTGCCTGCTGATATTGGGGTAGAGAGATTGCTAATGGTTTCTGCCGATGCACATGCGCGGTTCGATGCTGTGGCAAGGCGTTACGAATACCATGTTGTATTGCATAAATCCCCGTTTTACCGCAATTTGGCTTGTCGCATGATGCCTTCATTAGATTTTGAAAAAATGAACGAGGCAGCCGAAAAGTTGCTTGACTACACCGATTTCACAAGTTTCAGCAAACTGCATACCGATGTGAAAACGAACGATTGCACGGTAACTTATGCGCGTTGGGAGGCAGTGGGCGATAAATGGATTTTTACCATAGAAGCAAATCGCTTTTTGCGTAATATGGTGCGTGCCATTGTCGGAACACTTTTCGAAGTGGGGCGTGGCAAACTTTCCGTGGCGGATTTTTGTGCCGTAATTGAAGCCAAAGACCGATGTGCAGCGGGCGCATCCGTTCCCGCATGTGGTCTCTATTTGGTAGATGTGCGCTACAATAACATCTGAACCGTTTTTATTTTCATCTATTTTTTTACAAAAGAGAAAGGATGCGCTTAATCTTCTCGCTGGTGGGCAGTTCCGCATCTATCCAATGAATGGTGAAACCACGGCGTTCCATACCGCGAAACCATGTCATTTGGCGTTTGGCAAATTGGTATATAGCTGTTTCTAATTGTGTAAATAGCTGCTCACGAGTTAGTTTGCCAATTATGTGTTGCGTCACAAATTTGTATTCTAATCCGTAGTAAATAAGGTCTTCGGGCGTAATACCTTTTTTTAAAAGATTTTCCACTTCTTCAATTAAACCTTCGTTCAAACGTTTTTTGAGCCGCTGTGTTATTTTAGTACGGCGCAATTCGCGGTCAATATCGATGCCTACAATGAGCGGGCAAAGGTGCGGATAATCATTCTCTTGCTGCGGATGTTTTTCGTAATAATCGGCTATTTCGATGGCACGGATAGCGCGTTTGGGCGTATCAACATCAGTAGTATTATGCAATGTTTTGTAAGTGGAAAGTATATTGGTAAGCTCTTTTAACGATTTGTTTTCGAGTGATTTACGTAGTAACTCGTTGGGTGCAACTTTTATTAGTCGGTAGCCTTTTAGTGCAGCTTCTATGTAAAGCCCCGTGCCACCGCAAAGAATGGGCATAGCTTTGCGTTCAGTAATGTCGTTGAAAGCGTGCAAAAAATCACGTTGGTATTCAAACAGATTGTATTTATAACCGGCATCGACAATATCAATAAGGTGGTACGGAATAGTATGTCCTTCAATGGTGTATTCGTCTAAATCTTTACCTGTTCCTATGTCCATGCCACGATATACTTGGCGCGAATCGGCACTGATAATTTCGCCACCCACAGCATTTGCCAAAGCCACTGCCAATGTAGTTTTTCCGCATGCCGTAGCGCCTAATATGGTGATGATATTGGTCATTTTAATCTTGTTTGTAGTGGTTGCTACAAAAGTAATCAAAATTTTATTGGCAAAAAATAGGGTTACTTTCACTAAAAATTGATAATTTTGCACGTTAAAACTTCAATAACGAAAAAACAGAGATATTATGGGAAGAGCATTTGAGTTTCGCAAAGCGCGAAAATTTAAACGTTGGGGCAATATGGCTCGTGTGTTTACAAAATTGGGAAAGGAAATTACCATTGCAGCCAAAGCCGGTGGTCCTGACCCCGAAAACAATCCGCGCTTAAGGGTATTGATGGCTGCGGCAAGAAAAGAAAACATGCCAAAAGATAATGTCGAACGCGCAATAAAAAAAGCGACATCGAAAGATTTTACCGACTACAAGGAAATGAACTATGAAGGATATGCTCCTTATGGTATTGCCGTTTTTGTAGAAACCGCCACCGATAACACTACGCGTACTGTGGCAAACGTGCGCAGCTATTTCAACAAAGCGGGCGGCACGCTTGGCACTACCGGTTCGTTAGAGTTTTTGTTCGACCACAAATGCGTGTTTAAAATTGCTCCGAAAGAGGGCATTTCATTGGACGACCTTGAATTGGAGTTGATAGATTGCGGTGTTGATGAACTCTTTGAAGAGGAAGATGCCATTGTGCTTTATGGCGATTTCCAATCTTATGCGGCTATCCAAAATTATTTGGAAGAGAACGGTTTTGAAATTTTCAGTGCGGAATTTGACCGTATTCCTAACGATGTTCGTCCGGTAACGGAAGAGCAGAGAGCTGTTATTGAAAAATTGATTGAAAAGTTGGAAGAGGACGAAGATGTACAAAATGTTTATCACAACATGGCAGATGCGGAAGAGAATGAATAACAGTTGTTTAAAAAATATTTTTAGCGGGAAAACTCAATGTGTTTCCCGCTTTTTTTGCTGAGTTTCCATTTTTTTCTTTGTCAAAATTGGTGGATTAAAGAGTTTAATATATATTTGCGAATAATTAGCAGTTAACTAAGAATGCAAAAGCGTACGCGTAATTCAATAAATTTTTATCATGCAAGAAAAAGAAATTAAAATCAGAGTAATAGCTTGCCAATTAGATGAATTGACCATAGAAGAACGCCATTTGATAGAAAAAGCTAAAGAGGCGACTAATTTGTCGTATGCGCCCTATTCGATGTTCAATGTTGGTGCGGCTGTTTTGTTGGATAACGGCGAAGTGATACAAGGTTCGAATCAAGAAAATGCCGCCTATCCATCGGGTTTATGTGCAGAGCGTGTGGCAATGTTCTACACCAATTCGCGTTTTCCTAATGTGGCTCCGAAAATTTTGGCTGTTGCAGGACGTTCAAAAGACGGTTTTTTGAAACAACCCATTTCTCCCTGTGGCAGTTGCCGTCAGGTTTTGTTGGAAACGGAATTGCGCTACAAACAAGACATAGAGATATTGCTCTACGGAACGGATGTAATATATAAATTATTCAGTTCCAAAGATTTACTTCCTTTGGCTTTTAATAAATCGACTCTCAAATAAAAAAAATGAAAAAGGAAAAATACCATATTGAATATCTGTTTGGGAAAATTTCCACGAATAGCTTATGGCAAAAACTCAGTACGCCTTTTGGTTTGAGTGAATGGTTTGCCGATGATGTAACGAAAGATGATGACTTGCTGACGTTTTATTGGAATGGAACAACGCATAGAGCGTATATTGTGTTTCGTAGAGAAACGTCTGTTCGTTTCCGTTGGGAAGATGCTCCGACTACTACTTTTTTTGAATTTGATGTTAAATTCAACGATTTGACGGGTGCGACTTCTTTAAAAGTTACCGATTTTGCAGAACCGGACGAAAAGGAGGATGCCATTATGCTGTGGAATACGCAAATTGACGAATTGCGGCGCATTATCGGTGCTTGACTATTAAAACATTGTATCAATAAAAAGTCGGCACTTAATGTTAATACAACAAAGTGGGTAACCATATTCGTTGGTCTCACTTTTTTTAAATATCTTTGTAGAATAAACAAATGATTTCATGTTAGGAATAAAACGTATTGATTCTTACCTTTTTAAGAATTTTATTTCGTTATTTTTCATCACTTTTTTCATTTGCCTTTTCATTGTAGTGATGCAGTTTTTTTGGCTGCATATCGACGATTTAGTTGGAAAGGGACTTGGTTTGGGTGTTCTGCTTGAATTATTCCTCTACGCCAGCCTGTCGATGATTCCTTTGTCGTTGCCGTTGGCTATTTTGTTGGCATCGCTTATGACGTTTGGTAATCTTGGCGAACGGTTTGAACTTTTGGCGATGAAATCTGCAGGTATTTCGTTATTTCGCATTATGCGTTCGCTTTTTGTTTTCATTTTTTTTATATGCATCGGGGCGTTCTTTTTCTCGAACAACGTTATTCCTGTTGTGCAAATGAAAATGTGGACGTTGATGATTTCCGTACAGCAAAAATCGCCGGAATTGGATATTCCCATAGGCGAATTTTATTCGGGCGTAAACGGTTTGCATTTCTATGTTCGCGGCAAAGACCATAAAACAAAAGTGTTGAAAGATGTGATGATTTACGATTTTTCAAATGGTTTCAATAATGCTTCAGTAACGACTGCCGATTCTGCTCGCATACAACTGACTGCCGATAAAAAGAATTTAATGCTGACATTGTATAATGGTGAATCGTTTGAAAACCTTAAAAAACAAGAACTCGGTTTGAGGAGCAAAAGTATTCCGTATCGCAGAGAAACGTTCGTTAAAAAGGAAGTTCTTGTTGATTTTGATGCCAATTTTAACCGCATGGATGAATCGATGATGCAAGACCAGCATATCAGTAAAGATATTGTGCGTTTGACCAACGATATTGATTCTTCGTTGTTGGTGCGTGACAGTCTTCAACAGAATTTTACTCGCGAAATGGTAACAACGCGCTATTATCACAATGTTTACGAAGAAGAGTTTGAGTTGGACGAATTAACGCCTGTTTTTCCTGATTCGCTTTTATTGGCAATGTCGCAGTCCGATTTGAAATTGACGGTAAACAATGCTTTAATGACGGTGAAATCGACAAAAAATGAAGTGCAGTACAACCATATTATTATTTCAGATGTAGACCGTTACGTTATACAACACTCGGTGGAATGGCACCGCAAATTTACCTTATCATTCGCTTGTTTGATTTTCTTCTTTATCGGTGCGCCGTTAGGAGCAATCATTCGTAAAGGCGGTTTGGGAATGCCGGTTGTTGTTTCGGTGGCTTTGTTCATTATTTATTATATTATTGATACTACCGGTCAAAAAATGGCGCGCGAAGGCATTTGGGAAACGTGGCAAGGCATGTGGTTAAGTTCTGCGGTGTTGTTGCCGGTAGGTATTTTCTTGACTTATAAAGCTGCTACCGATTCGGCGCTGTTCAAATCGGAAGCGTATGCCATATTCTTCAATCAAGTGAAGGAATGGATAAAGAATTTGAAATTTTTTAGAAAAAACGCAAAGGAATAAATTAGCTATGGAAACTAAAGTGAATACGATAGAAGAAGCCCTTGAGGATTTTCGTCAAGGGAAGTTTTTGATTGTTGTCGATGATGAAGACCGCGAAAATGAAGGTGATTTCATTGTCGCCGCAGAAACCATAACGCCCGAAAAAGTCAATTTTATGTTGACGCACGGACGTGGCGTACTTTGTGTGCCGTTGCTTGAGGAACGTTGCAAAGAATTGGAACTGGATCTTCAGGTAAGCAGTAATACGTCGGTACTTGGAACACCGTTTACGGTAACTGTCGATAAACTCGAAGGCTGCACTACAGGCGTTTCTGCTGCCGATAGAGCTGCCACCATTTTGGCGTTGGCTGACCCTAAATCCACGTCCGTTACGTTTGGTCGTCCGGGGCATATTAATCCATTGTCAGCTAAGACGAAAGGCGTTCTTCGGCGTGCCGGACATACTGAGGCTGCCGTCGATTTGGCGCGTCTTTCGGGTTTGTATCCGGCAGCGGCTTTGATTGAAATAATGAACGAAGACGGCTCAATGGCACGTATGCCGCAGTTGCAGGAAATTGCACAAAAGTTTGATATTAAAATTATTACCATTCGCGATTTGATAGCTTATCGTTTACGTTTGGAATCGATAGTTGAAAAAGGCGATGAGGCTGATTTGCCCACACAATACGGTCATTTTAAGGTAATTCCGTTCCGCCAAAAATCGAATGGTTTGGAACATGTCGCGTTGATAAAAGGCGAATGGAAACCAAATGAACCGATTTTGGTACGGATGCACTCTTCGTGCGTTACGGGTGATATTTTTGGATCGTTGCGTTGCGAGTGCGGCGATCAATTGCATTTTGCCATGAGAACTATCGAAAAAGAGGGTAAAGGTGTCATTGTGTATTTAAACCAAGAGGGCAGAGGCATTGGATTGATGAAAAAAATCGCTGCTTACAAATTGCAAGAAAAAGGTTTAGATACTGTTGATGCTAATTTGCACCTTGGTTGTAAAGCCGACGAGCGCGATTATGGCGTTGGAGCCAGCATATTACGCGAATTGGGAGTGTCGAAAATGTGCTTAATGACGAATAATCCGATAAAACGCATCGGTTTAGAAGCTTACGGACTTAACATTGAAAAAATTGTACCGATAGAAGTAACTCCCAATGATTACAACCGCTCTTATTTGGAAACAAAAAAAGAACGTATGGGGCATATCTTAAAATCGGTAAAATAATTTTTTCCTAAAATTGATGACAGGTCAAGAAATCATACTTCAGCATAGCCGTATTTGCAACAGTCTTTGCGATAAACGCATATTCGATGCATTTTTGTTGATGCGTCCTTTGCTAAAAGAATTGCAGGAGTGGTGGGCAATCAGCAAAAAAGATGAATTGGAAACGGTTTACCGACAACTTCTCTTTTATTATGTCGAATCGATGGAAGACCCGCAACGCAGCCGTTTTTACCGCGAACTTCAAGTAAATGTTTTCACGTTAGCCGATAAAATTAAGGAATTGTTACTCCTGAAATCGTCCACGTTGTATGAATATACTCAAAAACGCTATTTAGCCGACCGTTCGATTGATTTCGAACAAATTTCGTTTGAGTTGGAAAGCCATTTCAGCAATTTATTGTTAGGCGATTTGCTGCAGGAAAGTTTAAATGTTCAGGGAAAACAAAAAGAGTTTGCAGCACAGCACGAATCGACTATGCAAAAATTATTCAGCCATTTTTGGTTGATGGAAGAATGGACATCATCCGAAACGGACTTTCTTACTAAGTGCTTGTCTAACAAAGAGTTCGATTCGGTGTTGAAATCGCATCTTATTTCGGCTGTTACGCTCAATCTGTTGCGTACGTTTGATGCGGCGAAACTTTCGTTTTTGTTGTCGCAGGCTTTGCACGAAGAGGTTGATGTGCGTCAACGTGCATTGGTGGGGGTTGTTTTGGCATTTTGTCGTTACCGTCGTAGGTTGCCGTTCTACGACGAATTGATGGCACAATTAAAATTGTTGGCAGACGATAAACGTTTTTCTAACGAATTGGAAATAGCCATTATTCAGATTGTCAGAACTTTGGAAACGGAAACAGTTACCAAACGAATTCAAGAGGAATTTCTTCCGGAAATGCGCCGTTTATCGCCGCTTGTGCAGAAAAAGATGGAAGAATCAATTGAAAAAATAAGTGATTTTGACGAAAAAAATCCCGAATGGCAAAAAATATTGGAAGAAAGCGGAATTGCCGATAAAATTCAGCAATTTACTGAAATGCAAATAGATGGCACAGATGTTTATGTTAGCACATTTGCCGCATTGAAAAGTTTTCCGTTTTTCAACGATATTTCCAATTGGTTTCTACCGTTCGATGTCAATCATACGGAAGTGTCCGATTTGTTCGACAAAAAAGACCTGCTGACCATTTTTATAAAAAATCCTTATTTATGCAATTCCGATAAATACTCTTTTTGTTTGAGTGTTTTGCAAATGTCTGCTACTCAGCGCGATATGATGATGCAGGCTTTTAATGCGGATATGGAGCAAATAGACGAGATGATGAGTAACGAAGCCAAATTAGATGTTGATACGTTGGCTAAACGTTTTTCCAACCAATACGTCCAAGATTTATACCGCTTTTACACGTTACATCCGCACCATGCCGATTTTCAAAATCCGTTGCAGGATATTGTGAAAGTTACAGAAACGCCGCTATTCGATATTATTTTGACCGATGTGGCAGTAAAACGTCGCTTAGCCGAATTTTATTTTTCTAAAGATATTTATCGTGAGGCATTGCGCCTTTTTGCCGATTTGAAGGCTGATGATGCAGAATCTTCTAACGCCATGTTGCAAAAAATGGGCTATTGCTGCCAGCGTATGGACGATTTAAAGCAAGCACTGAATTATTATCAAGAGGCAGAGTTGTTAGAGCCGGATAACAAGTGGACGTTGCGCAAAATTGCTTATTGCAGTCGCCGTTTAGGTCAATATGAAGTGGCTTTGGACTATTACCAACGGCTCGATAAGTTGCAACCCGATTCCACGTCAGTGTTGATGAATATGGCTATTTGTTATTTCCAACAAGAAAAGTATCAAGATGCGCTGTCGGTTTATTTCAAAATGCTTTATTTGTCGCCCGACAATCCCAAAATTTGGCGACTTATCACATGGTGTTACTTTATTATCGGTAATTTTGCATCGGCGCGCAAATATTGCGAAAAGGCGATAGCAGACCACCCGATAAATAGCGATTATTTGAATTTGGGACACATCTGTCTTGCCGAAAATAAACTAAAGGAAGCAGTTGAAGCCTATTCTACGGGGTTGCGAATGACAGACGATAAAACCGTTTTTTGGAATCTTTTTGCCGATGATGTAAAATATTTGCAGGCAAATGGGGTAGAACGTGATGCAATGGCGATGGTCGCTGATGCCGTAAAATACAAGGAAATCACATAAAAAAAGAAATTATAAAGAATATTTTTTATAAAACAGGTAACTATCATTTTTTTTTATTACATTTGCAATCGAAAAAACAATTAAAATTGAACAGATATGAAAATCGTAATCAGGACTTTATTAGTAATTTCAATTGCGGTGTTGAGTTACATGTGTGTAATGAGCATTGTTACTCCTATTCGTTTCGATGAGGAACGTGCAGCACGCGAAAAGGTGGTTATCAAAAAGTTGATGGACATCAGAAAGGCTCAAATCGAATTTAAAAACCAAAATGGTCGTTATACCGCAGGTATGGACACATTGGTGAATTTTATCAAAACGGCGCAAGTTCCGTTGGTGTTGAAAGAAGGTATGCTGACCGACGAGCAACTGAAAAATGGTTTAACGGAAGAAAAAGCAGCTAAAATTGTACGCTCGGGCAACAAAAAGGCAATAGCTGAAAACGGTTTGGAGGGTTTCCGCCGCGACACAAGCTATATTAGTGTTTTTGAAAGTTTGTTCGCAGCGGACTATACGTTGGATAATATTGCTGAAATCGGTGTCATTCCTTATTCCGATGGTAAACAGTTTGAAATGGCTACTTTGATGTATAAAAATGAAGCATCAGGCATTATTCTTCCTTTGTTTGAAGCTAAAGCTCCATACGAAAGCTATCTTAGCGATTTAAACCGTCAAGAACTTGTGAATTTAAAAGATAAACGTATTAAATTGGAAAAATACCCGGGTTTGCAAGTTGGTTCTATCGAAGAGCCGAACAACAATGCAGGTAACTGGGAATAATTGGCATATTTGCCGTTTTTAAATAGTGTTATAAGTTTGTCCATTCGGTGTTCGCCGAATGGATATTCTTTTTAAAATCGTTGGTAATGAGGATAATAAGCGGAAAATTCAAAGGTAGGCATTTTACGCCGCCCACCAATATCACGGCACGTCCGACTACAGATTTCGCTAAAGAAAGTTTGTTCAATCTTTTGGGAAACATACTGGATATTGAGGGGGCGTCTGTGCTTGACTTATTTTCCGGAACAGGCAGTATCAGCCTCGAATGTGTTTCGCGCAGATGTGCAACGGTTGTAGCGGTAGAGATGAGCGAACGCCAAATTGCATTCGTAAAAAAAATGATAGCCGAACTGAAAATAGACAATTTGAAAGTGATGCGTTCGGATGTATTCCGATTTCTGAAATCCAATTCGGCGACTTTCGATTTTATTTTTGCAGACCCGCCTTACCAACTATCGACTATTGCAGATATTCCAGACCTTGTGTTTGCAACGGAACGTTTGAACGATGGTGGCGTTTTTGTACTTGAGCATAGTTCGAAAAACTCCTTTGACCAACATCCGAATTTTGTTTTTCACAGGAAATACGGAAACGTACATTTCAGTTTTTTCCAAAAAAGAGCCGTCTTATTTTGAGACAGCTCCTTTCTGAAAAACAGTATTTTACAAACTTTTACCGCACCACTACTTTTTCGATAGCATTGCCTATTTTTACAATATAAATTCCTGCGGGAACGGCAACTTGCCCCTCTGTCCCTTGAAGTGAAAGTGTGCGTGCCAACATTCCCGACACACTATATATGTGTGCCGTATGCCCCGAAGCACTACCGGGGATTTCTATCGAAATAACACCTTTCTCGCCCCAAACATTGATACCTTCGGCAGCAAGAGTAGAAAGACCGGT
>DUQS01000063.1 GCA_012837685.1 Bacteroidales bacterium | reverse complement strand
AGTTCTATAATAGTTATCTTTGCGGACAGATTTAAAGTTCAACTTCAAATTTGTCCAACTTATGAGTAACTTATTTATAAACAGAGAGTTAAAAGACGAAATAATAAGTCAATCGCACTATTTTCCGGTAATAACCACCTTAAAATACACTTTCTAATCGGCAAAAATAAATAAATAAATAAATAAATTGAAAAAGCCGCCTTGTTTTCTGAACAAGGCGGCTTTTTCGGTAGTAATTGCACAAGCAATTTATTCTTTGTCTTGCTGTGAGGCTTCGTATTCTTTCAACAGTTTTTCTTGAACATCCATCGGGCAGAGTTCGTACGAAGCAAACTTCATTGTGAACGAAGCGCGTCCGCCCGAGAGCGAACTTAAAGTAGTGGAATAGCTCGAAAGCTCTTTCAGCGGCATTTTTGCCAACAGTTTTTCAAAGCCTTTTTCGCTATTCATACCCATAATTACAGCACGGCGTCCTTGCAAATCGCTCATCACATCGCCCATACGGTCGGACGGAACAAGCACTTCAACATCGTAAATCGGTTCCAGCAATTTCGGTCCGGCAGCCTTAAACGCTTCAGCAAAAGCATTACGTCCCGCCAAGCGGAATGAAATTTCATTGGAATCAACGGGGTGCATTTTACCGTCGTACACAATAACGCGCACGTCGCGAGCATACGAACCGGTCAACGGACCTTGTTCCATTCTGTCCATCAAACCTTTAAGAATAGCCGGAAGGAAACGGGTATCGATGGCACCGCCGACAATACTGTTTACAAACACTAATTTTCCGCCCCATTCCAAAGGTATTTCTTGCGTGTCGCGAACACTGATTTTAAATTCCTGACCATTAAATCGGTACACTTCTTGTGTAGGAACGCCTTCAACGTAAGGCTCTACAATCAGATGCACTTCACCAAACTGTCCTGCACCACCCGACTGTTTTTTATGACGGTAATCGGCACGTGCGCTCTTGGTAATGGTTTCGCGATAAGGAATTTTCGGCTCTAAAAATTCTATCGGTAACTTGTCGTTGTTTTCGATGCGCCATTTCAGCGTACGCAAGTGGAATTCGCCCTGTCCGTGAACAATTGTCTGTTTCAGTTCTTTCGACTGTTCCACAATCCACGTTGGGTCTTCTTCGTGCATACGGGTCAAAATTTCGTTCAGTTTTTCTTCTTCACCGTTAGATACCGGCTTAATGGCGCGACGGTATTTTGGTTCGGGATATTTAATGGCGGGATACTCGTGGGTGCAGCCTTTCGCATTCAGGGTATTTCCCGTGCGCGTATCTTTCAGTTTCACAGTTGCGCCTATATCACCGGCTACCATTTTTTCAACTTTGGTTCTGTTTTGACCTGCCACACAGAAAAGTTGGCTGATGCGCTCTTTGCCGTCGTGACGAGAAATGTTGGTCAAGTCATCGCCTTCATTTACAGTTCCTGACATCACTTTGAAGTACGACACTTCGCCAATGTGCGGCTCAATGCTTGTTTTGAACACAAACATACTTGTAGCGGCATTGGCATCGGGAGCCACCTCTTTGCCGTCCTTGTTCTTGGGATTTGGCATTTGGTTAGGCGATGATGCTACGCTTCCTAAAAATTCCATAAAGCGGCGCACACCCATTGAACGAGTTGCAGAAGCACAAAGTACGGGAAAAACACCGCGTTGCGCCAAACCTTTTTGCAGACCTTCGCACATCTCATCTTCCGAAAGCGTTCCTTCAGAGAAGAATTTGTCCATCAATACTTCATCGTTTTCGGCAGCAGCTTCCAACAGTACGTTATAAAGCTCTTCGGCTTTTCCTTTTTCATTTTCGGGAATAGGAAGTATTTGAGGCTCACCGCCTTCGGGCTTCCATTGGTACATTTTTTGTTTCAACACATCAATAACGGCATTGAAATTAGGACCTGCATTCACGGGATATTGAACCACCACAACTTTGTTGCCAAAATCGGATTTTAGCTGTTCCAAAGTTTTGTCAAAATCGGATTTTTCAGTATCCAATTGGTTAACTAAGAAAATAACCGGTTTGTTTGCGTTTTCTGCATAACGAAAATGGTTGTTCGTGCCCACTTCTACGCCGTATTGCGCATTAAGCAATATCACCACTTGGTCGGTAACTTCCATGGAAGTGATTGCACCGCCAACAAAGTCGTCCGAACCAGGGCAATCAATAACGTTCAACTTTTTACCCGACCATTCTGCAAAAACCACCGTAGGAAAAACAGAATAACCATACTCTTGTTCTACAGGAAAATAATCGGCAACAGTGTTCTTTCCTTCAACAGTTCCCCGACGTTTTATAGCTCCACTCTCGAAAAGCATTGCCTCTACGAGAGTGGTTTTCCCCGAGCCGGAATTTCCCAATAAAGAGATATTCCTAATTTCATTTGTTTGATATACCTTCATAACGTGTTAGATATAAATAAGTTAATAAAATAAGTTTCCTCTAAAAAACGAACATTAAATATAGAGATAATTTTTCATATCTCCTAATCAAATTTATATGTTATACAACACAAAAAACGCTCTTTTTTTATTGCCTGTTTTTTAGTCGCAAAAAAGCCATTTGCCCTAACGACAGCACCAAATACCAAACAATGATGAGCGACACGGCATGTTGTTTAAAAATGCACAGCAACACAATACAGCCCAAGAGAAAAATATAGCGAATTTCGTTGCCGTGCCACTTGAGCGATTTGGCTTTGAGCGAAAACATGGGAATTGGCGACACCAAAAGATAGGAAGAAACCGCCACCAACAACAGCACCACATAATAATAGTCGCGCAAAAAGGCATACTCCCAAACGCACAACTGCTGAAGACTGAAAGCTAAACCTGCCCACAGAAACGCATTGGGCGGCGTTGCCAAACCGATGAACGACTCTTTTTGACGCTCGTCAATATTAAATTTTGCCAACCGCAAAGCCGAAAAAACAGTTATCAAAAATCCTACATATTCGATGTATGGAAACAACGATGCCACAGGGCGCAATAGTGTGAATGCGATGGTGCCCGGCACCAATCCGAAACTTATCAAATCCGCCAACGAATCAAGCTCTTTGCCAATATCGGAATAGGCGTTCAATGCGCGCGCCGTAAAACCGTCCAGAAAATCGAAAACAGCAGAAAGAACAACACACAACAGCGCATAGTCGTAATTTTCTTCATAAGCCGCTATCACTCCTATAATTCCGGAACAGAGATTGAGACAGGTAATAAAATTGGGAAGATATTTTTTCATCACACTCTATTTTTCAGAACAATTTTACAAAGTTACTGTTTTGGTTTGGTTTTTATTGCGTTTTTTACTGAAAAGCAACATTTTTTTGAGAATAAAATTAATTCCCGCAACCAAAATGACCGTTATTACTCATTTTACTGACCGTCGACACAACTCTATTAACGTTTTTTCCTCCCAAACGTATGTTTTACGCTTGTAAAACATAAAAATCAGCAACGTCATCGCCACGCCAATAGCTGACCCTGCCAGCACGTCTTCGGCAAAATGCTGCGACAAATAGACACGCGAATAAGCTGTAAGCACCGCTAACACAAAGAAAATAGGCGACAACCACGTTTTTTTATTGAAAATGAGCGTCAAACAAAGCATCAGCGAAAAAACCGCCGCCGTATGCCCCGACGGAAAACTGTTCATTTGATACAGCGTCGTAACACCATCAACTTTATGCAATACCACATCGGGAAAATTAGTGCTGAACAACAAACTCGGACGCGGTGCCGCCACCAGCGACTTTATCGGATAGACTACTAAAGACGTAGCCAATTGCGCCACCAGCACCACCACAGCATCGCCCACTCTATAAAACAGCAACAATACTGCCACAAAAAACGGTACCGATGCGCCCAACTCGGTAATGTATTTGAAAAAAATGTCCTGAGCCGTGCCGTTCCATAAAGTCGTCAGCGATAGATGCAAATCAGCCTGTTCGGTGCACAAAACAATTATCAACAAACTTATGAAAAACAACACATACAGTGCCAAAAAACAATAACAAGCTTTCGATTTCATAATATTCTCTCTTTTTAAGGTTTATCCTGCATATCGGAATTCGGCTCAAAAATGCTTAAATTACTGTTGTAAACAGGCGATTGCACACCCAAAAAATCCAACACGCTATGAAATACGTGGTGTTGCGTCAATTCCTTATTTGGCTTTAACCGTCGCGAATTATCTGACAACCAAACAATAAAAGGAATTTCGTACTGTTCTTTCGGGGCTATGCTAATCGGAACACCATGCATGTAAAGATTCTTTTCACCCAACGATTCACCATGGTCAGAAACGAACAACAACATACTGTTATAGTCGTTCATCTGCTTCAATATGTCAATAATTTGATGCAAAATATAATCGGTATACACAATTGTATTGTCATAAGCATTCATTAACTCATCGCGAGTGCAGTTTGCTAGTTCAACACTATTGCATACCGGTGTAAACACTTCAAAACGAGGCGGATACTTTTTACTATATTGTGGACCATGACTGGTACTAGTGTGCAACACTACCAACACTTTATTATTTCCATTCGCCGTTATCTGTTTCTCCAAATCGGTCAATAACACTTCATCGTACTCACAATCATCACCTTGACAAATCTGCATCAAATCCTGCCGAACTTGGTAATGTTTAATGTGCAACGGTGGTTCGCCCCAATTAGTAGTTCGCCAAATCACCTCTATGCCGTTACGGTACAAATAATTGGGCAAAATTTCATATAATTCGCCGGTATCTTCATGTTCTAAAATACACTTCAAACTACCAGTGGTATAAGTGGTACACGACGTTGCGTCAAAAACATACACACTATCTCCTTCCAATAAAGGATTTGTGGGTTTTTCATAACCATAAAGCGAGAAATTATGACGACGTGCCGATTCTCCGATGACCAACACAACAACATCTTTTTCATCATTGCCAATAATGGCATCGGGCAACAAAATTTCCACTTTGTTTTTTTGGTGTTTTTGCATTTGGTAGCGCACCGTATTCACGGTGTACGACCACGGCATAACTAATCCACCAAGCTCTTTCGCATACTTGTCAATCCAAAGCCAATTGCCCGCATTAGCAAACACCACGACCAAAATAAGACCTACGGTTAGCGATGCAGTAGTAACAAACCGTTTCCAAGTGCCATAGTTGAGTTTAGCTCTAAAAATGTAAAAACACGGAAGTAGCCCGAACAACACAACATACAACACCATTTTAAAGGAAAAAAAACTCATTGCCTCATCGTAGTCAGTGTTGAAAACATTGCCTATCATGCTCCCGTCCAAAATAACGTTATAAGTGACAATGAAATAAATGGCTAACGAGCTAATAATGAACGATAACGCAATAATCATTTTCCCAACAAATCGCAACAAAAAGCAAATTAAGTAAAAAGCAAAAAAATTTGCCACTAATACCACCACTATCAAACTGATAAAAATGACGATTCCGTTCAAACTGCTTAAATTGACATTGTTAAGCACAAAATTGAAGAACGGAAAATAGAAAAATAACAAATTGATAACACTCATCAACGCTGCAAAATATGCCACCGGCATCCCGTTAATGAGCTTCGAAAAAAAGTTTTTGATTTTTGGATATTTTAGCATGGATATAATTTATTAGCAATCAAAATATTACAAACAAAGTTTATTTAAAATAACTTGCAAAAATACTATTTTTATCCCAAATAATGAAATTAGCCTTTAAAACCTTTAAAGAACAACGCAAAAAAGGTTGCCCGAAATCGAGCAACCTTTGATTGATTGTAGATAAGTAAAACGGGATTTATTCCATTTTGCTCATTTCTTCTTCAAACACTTTTTTAAATTTTTCGTACTCGTAATCAATACGAAGTTTGTCGTTGTCTTTAACAGCATTGGCTATTTTGTTGGCAAGTTCAGCCCCGCCCAACTCAACAACAACATACGAACGGAATTGACCTCCGGGTGTTTTCATCATTTTGTCGCAGATGATAACAGAACCTTGCAATTCTTGATTAACAACCAATCGTGCCAAATCTTGGAATTTACTTTTGGCTTCTTCGTTTTCTCCCATTTGGTACGACGAAGCATAGTTGTCAGCCACACGTTTTAGGGTTGCACTGATGCTGGTTGCCAATTCGGCTCGAGCATTTATCAACGCCTTGCTTTTGGCAATCTGCATATCGTTTGAGTAACCCATACCATGAGCGCGGAACACTTTACTGGTACTTTGATATTCAGCTCCGGTACAAGGAATAGTAACTTCCTTATCACCTTGATAAGCGGTTTTTTTCGAAGCGCAACCAACTGCTACTAAAGCAATAACTACTGCAAATAATACTTTTTTCATAATTAATAATTTTTTAAATGAATATAATCTGTTTAATGTTACAAAGATATACGATATTTTTAAAACAAAAAATGTTTTTAAAATAAATTTTTATCCATTTATCAAAAGGCAAATACCGTGCCAAAACAATTGAAAAAATTATTCGATGCGAAATTTTTGTTTTTACACTGTTATTTTGTTTTTCATTTTTACCGCTTTTAATTTTGTTAAAAAAAACATTAAACAAGCGAATAATTTTCACTTTTTCTGCCTAATGAAACAAATAATTAAAATATTTTTGAAAAAATTAGAACAATTGGAAATTTAATTTTATCTTTGTCCATAATTCTAATATGTTGCTAACCACATAAAAACAAAAAACATCCCTATTGTTAACAATTAATCTTATAGCTATGAAAAAAATCTTTTTATTTGCGGGCATTTGTGGCTTACTATTGGCTTGTGAGAAACCGCAACCACAGCAGGAATTTGTCGGTTCGTACGATGTAACTACCACAGGAACATTATACCTGACAGACGACGGTGGAAATAATCCGCTGACACCCGACTCCATTCCTATTCCGGAGTATTCACAAAGCATACTCATTGAGCAATTTAACAAAGACAGCCTTATTATTAGCTACGAAGACACCATCCAAAAACCATTTAAGGCAAAAATTAACAGCATAACTACTTTCAGCTACGAAGCACCATTCAACATGGATTTTGATATTTTTGTTCTTTCGGCAGATTTGATAGGCACCCGTAACGGGGAAGGTATACAAATAAATAAGGACAGCATTGTTATGAATGATAGCATCACCAATGGCACATTTGAAATAATATATCGCATTACCGGTGATACTTTGAGAGGCACTTTTAACGGCACACTACAACACAGAGCCAAAAGGAAATAATAAACAAAAAGACGTCGAAATTCGATGCCTTTTTTCATAACGCTTTCGAGGCGTTTATTCTTCGGTAGGATTTATTTCCAACAGTTCCACCTCAAAAATGAGCGTTGAATAAGGTGGAATTATTTTACCCGCACCACGTTCGCCATACGCTAAATCGTAAGGAATAAAAAACTTAAACTTGGAGCCTACAGGCATCAATTGAAGCCCTTCCGTCCAGCCACTTATCACTTGATTCAGAGAGAATGTAACCGGCTCTCCGCGATTGACCGAGCTATCGAAAACCGTACCGTCAATGGTTGTACCATGGTAGTGTACTTTTACCTTGTCGGAGGCTTGCGGTTTGGCACCTTCGCCCATTTTCAGTACTTTGTACTGCAATCCCGATGGCGTTTCTATTACTGACGAATCCTTTTTATTGTCTTCCAAAAATTTGGTCGCCAATGCTTTTGCGTCTGCTACTTTCTTTTTTT
>DUQS01000062.1 GCA_012837685.1 Bacteroidales bacterium | reverse complement strand
CGAAAAAGGCAAAATCAACATCAAGCGTGTGGACGACAACACTTCTTCGCAAGTGGAAATTTTGGTGCATTTGGAAGCCAAAACTTCTTCGGACAAAACTATTGATGCGCTTTACGCCTTTACGCAATGCGAACTGAACTACTCGCCCAACTGTTGCGTTATTGACGATAATAAACCGCAATTCATCACCGTTAGCGACGTTTTGAAACGCAATACGGATAACACTTTGGCACTGCTCAAACAAGAACTCGAAATTCTAAAAAACGAACTTATAGAGCAACTTTTCTATGCTTCACTCGAAAAATGGTTCATCGAACAGCGCGTGTACAAAGACAAAGAATTTGAAAATGCCGCATCGACCGACATTGCGCTCGACCACATTGACAAACGCCTCGAGCCTTTTAAAAAGAACTTGATACGCGAAGTTACCCGCGATGATTTGCAAAAACTGCTGGAAATACGCATGGCACGTATCCTAAAGTTTAACATTGACAAAGCCGACGAAAACATTCGCGCTCTGAATGAACAAATTAAAAAGGTCGAAAAAGACATTACCAATATCGTGCCGTACACCATTAATTGGTTTAAACACCTGAAAACAACTTATGGCGATAAATACATGCGTCGAACGGAAATTCGCAACTTTGAAAACATTGAAGCTGTGAAAGTTATCGAAGCCAACGAACGCCTCTACATCAATCGCGAAGAAGGATTTATCGGTACTTCGCTTAAAAAAGACGAATTTGTATGCAACTGTTCCGAAATTGATGATATCATCGTTTTCTTCAAAGACGGAAAATACAAAGTGGTAAAAGTAACCGAAAAAATGTTTATCGGGAAAGATGTACTGCACATTGCCATTTTCCTCAAAAACGACAAACGCACTGTTTACAACGTGGTTTATCGCGACGGCAAAAGCGGAATTTACTACATCAAACGTTTCTTTGTGAGCAGTATTACACGCGACAAAGACTACGACTTAACAAAAGGCACTAACGGTTCGCGCATCGTTTATTTTTCGGCTAATCCGAATGGTGAAGCAGAAACAATACGCGTTTCGCTGCGCCCCACGACACGCCGCATTAAAAACCTTGTTTTTGATAAAGATTTCAGCGAAATTGCTATTAAAGGACGCCAAGCAATGGGCAATATACTTACCAAATTTGCCGTACACAAAATTGTGCTCAAGCAAAAAGGAGGTTCTACTCTGGGCGGCACGGAAATCTATTTCGATAAAGATGTACAGCGCCTCAATATGGACAAGCGCGGCACTTATTTGGGCGAATTTTTCCCCGATGACCAAATTTTAGTCATTTACAACAACGGTAACTACTACACCACATCGTTCGATTTGAATAATCACTACGATGACGGCATTGTGCGCATCGAAAAATTTGACGCCAACAAAGTTTGGTCTATCGCTCTATACGATGCCGACCAAAAATTCCATTACATCAAACGTTTTCAGCTCGAAGCCTCTGCCAAACCACAATCTATTTTGGGTTCCAATGCCGAATCGCGCCTGTATGTTATTTCCGACCAAGTTTATCCGCGTTTTGAAATTACTATGGGCGGCAAAGATGCATTCCGCGAACCCTTTATCATTGACGTAGATGAATTTATTGCTGTGAAAAGCGTAAGAGCAAAAGGAAAACGCATTACCACATGGGAAGTTGCTAAAATTAAGGAATTGGAGCCTACCCGATTCCCTGAACCTGAAGAAGATACTAATGATAATGACGATGACAGCAACATAAGCGAAGATAACGACAGCAATGACGGTGGCAACACACCCGATGATAGTGGCAGCGACAAAATCCTTACGGAAACACCCCAAAAGGAAGAAACAACTGACACAACCAAAGATAACACTACTGAACAAAAGCCTAAAAAATCGGACAAACCCGAAAAAAAACCTTTTGTAGAAGAAAAAAAGGCTGAACGCAAGGAGATTGACATCAGTAAATTTGATGACATCACGGGGCAAATGACACTTTTTTAACGACTTCTCTACGGAAAAACGTAAATTTTTAATTAGCAGTAATGGAACAGTATGGTTTAATAGGCTATCCGTTGGGGCATTCGTTTTCAAAACGGTACTTTACGGAAAAATTCCTCAATGAAGGCATTGCAGCTACATACGAATTGTACGAATTGCCCGATTTAGCAGAATTTGGCACACTTCTGTCCAACAGCGCATTGTCGGGATTAAATGTTACCATTCCATACAAAGAAGCCATTATTCCTTTTTTGGACGAGTTGGACGAAACTGCACAAAAAGTTGGAGCAGTCAATACTATCCGTTTTTTGTCCGATGGTCGTTTAAAGGGCTACAATACCGATGTAATAGGATTTGAACAGACACTTAAACCGTTGCTCAAGCCGTACCATACGAACGCTTTGGTGCTGGGAACGGGCGGCGCATCGAAAGCGGTAACCTATGTGCTGAAACGTTTAGGCATTAACTTTAAGTTAGTATCGCGCACCAAAACAGCGGAACGCCTCTGTTACACCGATTTGTCGCAATCGCTTATAGAGAGCAATTTGCTGATAGTAAATACCACGCCGATAGGCATGCACCCCAATATAAACGTACAACCGCCTATTCCCTACCAATTTTTATCAAACCGTCATCTACTGTACGATTTAGTGTACAATCCGCTTCAAACTAAATTTTTGAGCAATGGCAAAGCCGTAGGCGCAACCACACAAAATGGTTTAGCCATGTTAGAGGCTCAAGCCGAAGCTTCCTACAAAATTTGGAAAGAAAAAGTTTGATTTTACGATTATAATACAATAAAAAAACAAGGGATATAAAAATCCCTTGTTACAAAAAAATCATTTTCCTTTTTTAAGTAAGTCGCGTATTTCAGTCAGCAATTGCACGTCTGCAGGAGGTGCAGGCGGCTCTTTTGGAGCTTCTTCTTCCTTTTTCTTGCGACCAACAGCGTTGATAGCTTTTATCAATAAAAATACAGCCAAGCCGATAATAAGGAAATCGATGATATTCTGTATGAATGCACCGTAGGCTATGGCTGCCGGCACTGTGCCTTCAGGAGCCAATGGATTGGCAGGCAAAACCACTTTCAACTGAGAAAAATCGACACCACCGATAAGCCAACCGATAGGCGGCATAATGACATCAGACACAACTGATGTAACAATTTTACTAAATGCACCGCCAATGATGATACCCACCGCCAAATCGATGACATTGCCGCGCATAATAAATTGTTTGAATTCTTGTACTACTTTTGATTTTGACATAACAAACTAATTATTAAGTTATTAATCGAACAAATTGATTTTTTATTCCTTATAAAAAGTAAACGGATCTATACCACTGTAAGACGGACGGTTGTTAATCAAGTCGATATCTTTGTGTAACATATCTATTTGATAGAATTTTTGTTGAAACACCATATTTTCGATAAACCAACAAATGTCGTCAACATTAAGATTATGAGGCAATATCGCCACTTCGTGTCCCAACTCTTCATAACGGTAGATGTAGTGCGGATAGCCAAATTTGGCAAAACGTTTCCCCAAAGCATTCGTCCCGAAAAATCCTAAATTGGCAAACTGTATTTTATTGTAAGTTACCAACTTATCAGCTGTTCCGTGAAACATTAATGTAGGTGCCGGAGCGTGAGTTTTGTACTTCACCAAGCCGTGACGAGAAAACACGGCACCTGCAAACGAAACAACTCCCGCGAAACGAAACGAATCGGGAACAACTTTCGTTACTTCTGTGCGGTTACCCAATTCATAGTCGGACTGCAACACCGTAAT
>DUQS01000061.1 GCA_012837685.1 Bacteroidales bacterium | reverse complement strand
GGCAAAAAAGCTTTAAAATCAATCGAAATTTCTCGTCTGAAATCCTGCCTCTAAAAAAATACTTGTTACTCATTGGTCTTCAATTAATTATGCAAAGATAATCTTTACTTAACTAATCTTGAACCATAAATTAAATGAGGGCGCAGTATCTTTTCGGCAGAAAGATTTTGACAAACATAAAAGCTTGTTTGGTGATTTGAGTAGTTCTCAAAAACCTCACACTCTTTTTATTGGATGTTCGGATTCGCGTTTGGTACCGTCGCTTATAACTTCTACCATTCCGGGCGAGTTGTTTATTATACGTAGTGTTGCAAACATTATTCCGCCTTATAAAAAAGGAGTTAACTTTCCGGCTATCAGTTCGGCTATAGAATACGCCGTTCTCGCTTTGGAAGTGGAAAATATTATTGTTTGCGGACATTCCAATTGTGGCGGCTGTTCGGCTCTGTATAAATCCGAAGAAGAGATGAAAAACTTGCCTCACATCAACCTTTGGCTCGAACTGTCGCGTCCGGTAAAAAACAGAGTAACGCAAATGCTTCCCAAAGCTACACTTGCCGAACGAGATTGGATGACCGAACAGAAGAATGTGGTACAACAAATAACTCATTTGCTTACTTATCCTTATGTGCTTGAACGTTATAACAATAATAAAATAAATATTATGGGTTGGTATTATATTATTGAAACGGGCGAAATTTATAACTATGATGTTGAAAAAGGTTATTTTGAATTGATAAATGGATAATATTTACTAATTTAAAGAACGTTTACCTTAACTTTAAAGATGGATTAATAGGCAAATAATCAATTGTTCAAAGAATTAAAAAAAGAGGAAGAAATTCCTCTTTTTTGTTTTATTTGTGGTTGAAAAAGTTGGTGAAAAATAAAATGTGATAGTCAATGGCATTCAACCAATAGTCCCATGTGTGCTTTCCGGGGCGTATGATGAAATCGTGTTCAATACCGGCTTTGTCTAATTGATTGTGCAGCTCTTGATTGACGGGCATAAAAAAATCGTCTTTGCCGCAATCGATAAAAAGTTCCACTTCGCGATTTTTTATTTTTGATATCTGATTTACCACCACATTAGCGTCCCAAGCCGTTTTGTTGGTGTTGTAGTCGCCTAATATGGTTTTGAGTTCCCATTTTTCGGTAAACGGGCGAAAATCAACTCCGCCGCTCATGCTGCCTGCTGCCCCGAATATATTGGGGTTTCGCATGGCAATGTAGAGTGCGCCGTGTCCGCCCATGCTTAAGCCTGTAATGGCGCGTTTGTCGGCACGAGGCAACGTCATGTAGCAACTGTCGATGTAGTGTGTCAATTCTTGTGCAACAAAGGTTTCAAATTGGCTCTCTTTTTTTACGGGACTGTTTATGTACCAGCTACTTTCACCATTTGGACAAACAAAAAATACTTCTTTTTCGTCAGCTATTTCCGGCAGGTTGTCTTTCTTTATAATCCACGATTTTTCAAATCCTCCGTAGCCGTGAAGCAGATAGATGACGGGGCGAGCAGTTTGTCGGCTGTAGGCACTTTCGGGTACAATTACCACCGCTTTTATTTCTCTATCCATAGTCGGACTGTAAACGTTTACGGTATCTACTTTTGCTGCATAAACCGATAGTAAGCCACAGGAGAAGAGTAGGAGCGAGATTGTTTTTTTTAGAAATGTCTGTTTCATAGTTTTATTTAGGTTCAAGATTAGTTAAGTTTGTTTTTTCTCATACTATTCAACAAAATTACATAAATATTTTGATTTCTGTAATTATATCTAAATTCACACTCTTTTATGTGCAAATAAAATGATTTTTTATG
>DUQS01000060.1 GCA_012837685.1 Bacteroidales bacterium | reverse complement strand
GCTGATACATAACATCGCACCATTTGACCCAACCATTCAATATTTAGATGCCAAAGATTGTCTGTTTCGCATTTACCGCGACATACGTTTTTCGCACGACAAAAGCCCTTATAAACGGCATTTTGGTGCTTACATAGCAGCACAAGGCGGACGCAAAAGTTTTTTGAGCGGTTATTACCTGCACATCGAACCTAATAATTCGGCACTTTGCGGCGGAATATACTGCCCCGACAAAGAGATGCTAAAACACGTGCGTACCGCTATTGACATTGATTTTGACGATTTTCAAAAGATTATCAATGAAAAAAAGTTTAAACACTATTTCGGCAACGTTTTTGCACTCAATAAACTGAAAAAAATTCCGCAAGGCTTCGATGCTAATTCACCTGCGGCAGAATATTTGAAATTTAAAGAGTTTTTTGTAAAACACAGCTTTACCGACAGCGAAGTGTGCGCACCCGATTTTCTTGAACGACTTTTACCTATGTGTCGCGCCATGAAACCTTTCAACGATTTTCTAAATTCGGCATTACTATATTAAATTGGATAATTCTGCTACAAATACCGTCTATCACGACATTCTCAAAACTTATTGGGGATACGACGATTTTCGCTCGTTACAATTAGACATTATTACATCGGTGGGCGAAGGTCGCGATACGCTCGGATTGATGCCTACGGGAGGAGGAAAATCCATTACATTTCAAGTGCCAGCTATGGCTATGGAAGGTATTTGTATTGTCGTTACGCCGCTCATTGCGCTGATGAAAGACCAAGTGGAAAATCTTCAAAAACGTGGCATACGCGCATTGAGCATCTATTCGGGAATGCAGCAACACGAAATTGTTACGGCATTAGACAATTGCGAATTGGGCGATTACAAATTTCTGTACGTTTCGCCCGAACGGCTCGGCACGGAACTGTTTCTAAAACGCATCCAATTTCTCAACGTCTGCATGATTGTAGTCGATGAATCGCACTGCATCTCGCAATGGGGCTACGATTTCAGACCGGCTTACCTCAAAATTGCCGATTTACGCAAATATATTCCCAATGCGCCTATTTTGGCACTTACCGCTACCGCCACGCCCGAAGTCGCCACCGATATACAAGAACAATTACTGTTTAAAGAAAAAAATCTGTTTAAAAAGAGCTTTGAACGCAAAAATCTTGTTTACGTGGTGCGCGAAACAGAAGACAAACCGTCACAACTTCTTACTATTTTGCGCAATGTGCCCGGAACTGCCGTTGTTTATGTGCGCAGTCGCAAAAAAACGAAAGAGTTTTCCGATTTTTTGAACAGCAACGGCATTTCAGCCGACTATTTTCACGCCGGACTTGAAAACGACGATAAAGACAAAAAGCAAGCCGCATGGAAAGAGGGAAGTTGTAGAGTAATTGTCGCCACCAACGCTTTCGGAATGGGCATCGACAAAGCTAATGTTCGCTCTGTGGTACACATGGACGTGCCGGATTCATTGGAAGCCTATTACCAAGAAGCGGGGCGTGCCGGACGAGACGAAAAACGCGCCTACGCCGTACTTTTGTACAACAACACCGACAAAACAAAACTGAAAAAACGGATTATCGATACATTTCCCGAAACGGAGCGCATCAAAGAAGTTTATCAAGCCTTAGGCAATTTTTTCCAATTAGGCGTACAATCGGGATTAAATTTGGTTTTTCCTTTTAATTTGCAGGAATTTTGCCTCACTTTTCATTTTCCCATTGCACCGACATACAATGCTTTAAAAATTCTCGAATTAGCGGGATATATCGAACTTACCGAAGAAATTGACAATCCCTCTCAGCTGATGTTTACTGCAAACAAGGACGAATTGTACCAATTTCGGAACAGAAATCAAATTTTCGACCGTCTGATAGAAGTTCTTTTGCGTTCGTACACAGGCGTTTTTACCGACATGATACATATCAACGAAGAGATTATTGCACAACGCCTCGGCTGCACGCGCGACGAAGTGTACAACAATCTTATTGCACTAAGTAAATATCATATAATCAACTATATACCTTTCAAAAAAACGCCATTTCTCATCTACACAAGAGAGCGGGAATTTACCGAAAAAATTGTACTGCCCGATGCCGTTTACACCGACCGCAAAAAACGCTATGTAGAAAAAATTGAGAAAGTGCTCGAATACGCCACAAGCACTACCGTGTGCCGCAGCCAATTGTTACTCAGCTATTTCGGGCAAAAAAACACCGAGCCATGCGGTCAATGTGATGTTTGCCTCGCCAAAAGACGCCAAACATTAACCACGCCTGTTTTTCAAAAATTAGCGTCCAAAATCATCAATTTACTGCGCACCCAACCACTATCAATAAAGCAACTTGCCGCACAGATAAACGGCAAAGAGGCGACAATTATAGAAGCGGTACGACTTTTAATTGACGACGGAAAAATCAGGCAAAACGACAAAATGTTGTTGGAAATAGCGGAAAAAACCAATTAAGGAACCGGGTCGTAACCGCTTCCTCCCCACGGATGACAGCGCAAAATACGCTTTATCGCCAAATACAAACCTTTCAGCGGACCATGTTTTTTAATGGCGTCAATCGCATACTGCGAACAGGTAGGCGTAAAACGGCAACTACTCGGGAACAGCGGAGAAATGGAGTACTGATAAAATCGAATGGGCAGCAGCAACAATTGTGTGATTAGTTTTTTCATGGCAAACGCTCCCCTATTTTTTCGATAATTTTTTGCATCAAAAGCGACAAATCGGCATACGAAGGCATTTCTTGAGCCATAACCACAAAAGCCACGTGCAACGAATAGTCCTTATCGGCTACTGCAGCAAGCAATGAACCGTTGTTCAAACGGTACGTTTCCCGCAGCAAACGCTTGTAGCGATTTCTATCTACAGCGCGCTTGAAATGGCTTTTAGGCACACTCAACAGCACTCGAACGGGCTCTTTCTCTTTCGGCACACAGAGCACTATCACACGAATGGGAAACTGAACAAACGATTTGCCTTCGGCAAATAGTTCGGCAATTGCTGTCCGCCCTGTCAGATGTTGCGATTTTGGAAATGTATGTCGATGTAAAGCCTCCATTTTACAAAACAATCCCAAAAGTATCATTTTTACTGAAACAATTGGGATTAAATTTAAAATTTATTATCGTTTCCGATGATTACTTTCTTGCCGCTTTATGGTTTTCCTTTATAAACTCATTCAACGCCAATGCCATAGATGAACATTCCGGTGTCGGCACAGATAAATCTAACCGCAATCCGGCATCACGGACGGCTTGAGCCGTTGTTGTTCCAAAACAGCCGATTTGAATTTCACCCTGTTGGAAATTGGGGAAGTTTTTCATAAGTGAAGCCACACCTTGAGGACTGAAAAAGAGCAACATATCGTAATTAAATTCTTCTTTGTTTGTAAAATCGTTGCTCACTGTGCGGTACATTACTCCCACATCAAACTTCACATTATTGCTCGTTAGCAAATTGATAATTTCCTCATTATGAGTATCGGACAGCACTATCAAAAAGTTCTCCGTTTCATGCTTTGACATCACCGATACCAATTCCGGCAATTTGCCCGATGTACCATAGAACACTTTACGTTTACGGAACTGAATGTATTTTTGAAGATAGAATGCTACCGACTCCGAAATGCAAAAATATTTCAAATCATCGGTTACGGTAATGCGCAACTCTTTGCACATCCGAAAAAAATGGTCGATGCCGGTGCGAGACGTAAAAGTAACAGCCGAATAGTCTGAAATATTAATTTTTTGCTGCCGAAATTCAACAGAACTGATAGGTTCTACCTTAATAAACGGTCGAAAATCTATTGTAACGCCATACTTTTTAGCCAAATCATAATAGGGCGACTTCTCCGATTCAGGTTTTGGTTGAGAAACCAATATCTTTTTGATTTTCACGTCTTTACAATTTTTTATTATACAAATTCAAACAAAGAAAACACCAATTTTCTCAAGAGCAGAATAGGCATAATTTCCAGTGTGCAAAGATACAAAAAAATGTAAAGCAAATCACCAATTCGGGTAAAAAAATATTGAACCAACTTTATTAACAGGAAAATTGCCCACAAACCGACAACTACACACATAGCCACCAAGCAGGCAAATCGCCACGATGGCGGCGCATAAACCGCCAGCACCACCAACGGATAGAGCATTATTCCGAAAAACGTAACCAACCAAAAATAGTCGCTACTAAAAGCAACTACTGTTTTATCTTTAGCGAGAATGGCATCGAACATTTTTAAAATCAACCACTTAAAAAGCAACAAAACCACAACCGCCGCCATCATCACCAAACATCTGAGCGAATTAAAAGCAACATCGGCAAACTGTTCGGTAAAAAAGATTGCGAAAGCCGACAGAGTAACAACGGCAACAAAATAGGCAGCCAGATTAAGGAAAAAATTCGGCATCGCCACATCGGTACGCAAAAACGCATTTGTGTTTTTTGTTCCGAACAGTACCTTTATCATATCTTGAAAATAGCGCGGTTGCACCGACAAAAGCAGACAAATGAGCACAAAAACCGACAAAAGCAGAAGCGTTACTACCGGATGGCGCGAACAACAATCGGCACGCTCTATCATGGGCAATTGCTCCATTTGTAGCAGTAAAAAATCCGTCATCATACCTTCGCCATTTTTCTTAAATCAGCTCCCCACTCCACCGCATTTGCCATAGCGGGCAAAATTTGTTCGGGCAATGTTACTGTACTCCACATTTCGGTATGTTGCACACGCATAAAATTTTGCGCCACCGCTTTATTGAGATGAGCCAAAATATCGTCGTAGAAACCGTTTGTATTGAGCAACACAATGGGTTTAGGAAATAGTCCCAACTGTTTCCAAGTCAGTATTTCAAAAAATTCCTCCAATGTGCCAATTCCTCCGGGAAGCGCCACTACAGCATCCGCATTTTCAGCCATTACCGCTTTGCGCTCGTGCATTGTTTCCACCACTATCAAATCCGACAACGAACTGTGTCCCCAACCCATATCGCACATAAATTGAGGAATAACGCCAATCGCTTTCCCGCCGTTTTCGATAACGGCATCCGACAGTGCGCCCATTAAACCTATTCCTCCGCCGCCATTATAGCACACAATGTTGTTTTGGGCAAGAATTACTCCCAACCGCCGCGCCGCCTCAAAATAGCACTCATCTATTTTTGTACTCGATGCGCAATAAACCGCTACTGATTTTATCTTCTTCATTATTTCTGCAAAATTACAATTTTTCAGTGAAAAGCGTTGCATAAAATAAAAAAAACAGCTACCTTTGCAGCCGTTTCGATAGAAACCGAAGCGGTATTTTGCGAAAATAGCTCAGTTGGTAGAGCACAACCTTGCCAAGGTTGGGGTCGCGGGTTCGAGTCCCGTTTTTCGCTCAGCTCGAAAAGAGTTACAGGAAATATTCCTGCTCGGGTGGTGGAATGGTAGACACGAAGGACTTAAAATCCTTTGGCCCTTATCGGCTGTGCGGGTTCAAGTCCCGCTCCGAGTACAAAGAGAGATTTTTCTTTCAGAAGAAAAATCTCTCTTTTATTTCGCTGACACTTTTGCGCCTTTATTCCTTGCTCTATTTAACCAACGCTTTTTTGAAATTTAGCTTTAAGAAACAACGTTATCCACGTTGCCAGAACAAATGGGAATGTCAATTTTGGAATTCCTATTTTAAGCATTAACAGGCTGATAGCGAGAGAAAACACAATAGAAATCAACACCCACAAACCATCTTTAACTTGTGTTCCTGCAAAAACAATGGCACACAAAACCGCATTAAATCCGTAAAGTCCAAGGTTAATTTCACTAATCGGGATAGAGAAGTAATAAGCCATTATGGCGGAAATAATTGCTGCTGCCAATCCGTACAGAGCCGCAATGGGCGAACTGATAAATACGGCTAAGAAAAACAGAATGCCCGACAACAAGCTACTTTGAAAAATAACTTGCCCGAAACTTTTAAATCCGTCCGAAAGAGCATCGCTTACATGTTCAACAATAGGAACAGATGTTGCCAATAAATCGGTGAAAAAACTGTTGCAAATAAGCAAAATCAGCCAAGTTACCACAACAAACGGAAATGTAAACGCAGGAATTTTACGTGTTATAAAAAAATGCTGCAACACTGCCGCCACTACCGCTCCGATAACGACAAACACCCAAGCCCAAAACACGGGTTTTAAGAAAAGCATCACCGCCACGCCGACCAATGCGGCACTAAATCCGTAAAGTCCTTGATTGATTTCCGCTTTGTCGTATTTCAGCAGATAGGCAACGACTGTTCCGCAAACGGTAGCTAAAAGCGCGGCAAACCCCATAGTGAGCGAGCCGTAGAAAATACCAATCAGAAAGAGCAAGCCTGTAATGCTGTTTTCTTGAAGCATTATCTGCCCGACTCCTTTAAGAATTACGGTGATAAATGATTTGGATTTGGCAATTAGGGTGTTATTATTGAGTTGTTGCGTCATTTACTGCCGTATTTTGAAAAAAATCTCTTTTTGTTTCTGTTGGACAATTATGTTGTCTATATTACCAATAATATTTTGCAATTATGTCCGGTAACCGTTGTTGTGTACTGTATTTATATTTGCCTCATAATATTTACAGTCCAATCAATCAAAATTAATCCAAACAATACAATTTTATATTTTAGTCCAAAATCTTTTTTGATAAAAGTAAAAAACGTTTCCTTTCGTTTTATCAAATCAACAATTAGCCAAATCAATGAAATTAAAACAGCAATGGTAAATGGAATGCACAAAATATTATAATGCCATGATGAAATATAATTCCCTTTTATCAATTCAAGTGAAGCTCTTCCCATTCCACAACCAGGACAAGGAAATCCAGTTATCAATTTAAACATACATAAAGTTATATGTTTATGATTAAAAAAATGATCAATTAAATAAATACTAAAATATCCGCCAACTATTGCAAAAATAGCTAGCAGATATTTTGGGTAATATCGTTGATATAATTTAGTTAGCAACTTGTGTAAAGATAAAAAAGTTACGTTCTTTTGTAGCTTTCATAATCAAAAATAAATCAATAAACCACCAAAAACCCAAACCACCACAAGTAAGGAGTTTACCAACACCTACTCCTATTTGTCCTAACATAAATCTATCAACACCAAGTGCACCTAACAATATTGAAACTATCAATAATGTTGTCGGATTTTTGTAATTAGCAGATTGAATTGATAAAAACTTTTTGTCATCAACTTTCTCAAGTTGAGAGTGAATTATACCTATTTTTTCACTTGGGAAATTGCTACTACTTGTGGCGATAAACATGTCAATTTTACTTTGTTCCATTTTGTAAAGTTTTAAAGATTAATACTTATAATTTATAAACTTATTTCTATCGTTAGTGTTGTGTAATATAGTACACAATGTTATAAAAACTAATCCGAATTAAGAAGCATTTACGAATATTTTACATTTCGCAAATATATTATTATTATTTTCTCTATCTTTCATTAAAATTCTGCAAAAAATTTAATAAAAGAAAAGGTTCAAGATTAGTTAAGTTTGTTTTTTCTCATACTATTCAACAAAATTACATAAATATTTTGATTTCTGTAATTATATCTAAATTCACACTCTTTTATGTGCAAATAAAATGATTTTTTATG
>DUQS01000059.1 GCA_012837685.1 Bacteroidales bacterium | reverse complement strand
TCCGTGTGAACATGTGTTTAAATATGTACGCCTCCAATGCGACAAAGAAAAATACTGCTGCGGATATAAATGTTGCGAAAATTGCGACAAGAGGGATGATTGCCTATATAAAGGCGTATGCTGCGAAGAGAAATGTTGCAAAAAAGATTTTTGTTGTAAAACTCCTTGTGAAAAGAGATGCGAGTACCACAGAATTTGTGATAAGAAATAACTAAAATTTTAATACAACTATAACAGCCTCCGATTTAAGTAAATTGGAGGCTGTTTTTTATAATTCAAAATTGTCAGCGAAGTTTGTTGCGTAAGAAATGCGGAATGGCGTAACGCACGAAAAGAAAGAGTGCGATACAATTAGAAATGCTACCTGCAAAGAATGAAATCCAAAGTCCCGAACCGAAATCTGCTAAATGACCTCCCAAAACCAAACCGATGCCGATGCCAATGTCCCAACTTGTGAGATAGGTGGAATTAGCAGTGGCGCGGCGATTGTGGGGTGCGAGATTGACAAATAGCGTGTTGAATGCAGGGAACATCATACCGTAACCGATACCAAGCATTGCAGGAACAGTAAAAAATGCG
This sequence comes from Bacteroidales bacterium, assembly GCA_012837685.1. Classification (GTDB taxonomy): domain Bacteria; phylum Bacteroidota; class Bacteroidia; order Bacteroidales; family Paludibacteraceae; genus DUQS01. The sequence goes on along the minus strand of DUQS01000059.1, from coordinate 66,704 downwards.
ATGCGACAAAGTAAGGCACTTTCAGCGTTTACCCAAGGCAATGCGGAAAACAGCAGGTAAGCTACAATGGAAATAATGATGCCGACATTAATAACTAATGGAATTTTGCCTTTGTCCACCATTTTCCCCGAAAACAGTCGCGATACAATAAGTCCGATTGCCATAATGGAAAAGAACAGTCCCATGCTCGATGTAATGCCCAATTCTTGCCCGTAGAGAGCGACATACGACGTAGTCATGCCGTAGGGGACACCTAAAAACATAAGACTAAAGCCGGCAATCAATCCCTTTTTCAGGAAAAATCGGTCAAACGAAAGTGGTTCTTTATCAACGCATTTCTCTTTGTGCGGTGTTTTGATGCAACTCGCGAACAAAAATCCCAATGCTCCGACGATTATGGAGGTATAAAAAATGGTATTATAGCTGTAAATGTTGTGCATAAATAACGCCAGCATAGGACCTGTAGCCATAGCTAAATTGTTGGCTACGCCGAAGTAACCCAATCCTTCACCACGGCGGCTCGATGGAGTAATGTCCACTACTATAGTGTTATTCGCTGTAGTTACTGTTCCGAAAATAAAACCGTGAAGAATGCGAAAAATAACAAACAAAGCGATAATTTTTGAGTAGATATAGCCGAAAAATACGACAACAAACAGGAAATAGGTAATCAAATAAACTGTTTTGCGGTCAAATGTATCAAGAATGAAGCCCGAAAATGGTCGAATGGCTAAAGCAGCTACTGTATAGCACGACAAAATGACGCCCACCGCTGTTGCTCCCGTTTGAAACGTCTCTATCAAGTAGAGTGGCAGTAACGGCAGCAGCAGATAAAAAGCGAAAAACAGCAAAAAATTTCCGCAGCATGCGCAAATAAAACTTCCCGTCCACAATTTGTCTTTAGCCATATTCTAAAATTGAGAGTGCAAAGATAGTGAATAAAAGTGATAGATAACAGAAAGAAATCGGCTATAGATGGACGAACTAATTCATTCTAAAAGTTGATTTATTTATTGAATATTTCTGCGCACTTTTTTAAGAAATTGTTGCATACGTGCGGTGTCTTTCTTTTCTACAATGTCCTGCAATAGTGTCATTTGCGATTTAATGGCTTCTATTTGTTCAGCTGTGTGCGGGTTAAAGAGAATTTCGGAAAGCAGATAATCGTCTTCCGACAGCAATCCGTTGGCTACGGCAAGATGCCTTTTAAACGTAGTTCCGGGAGCGGCTTGTTGTTTCATTACAGCTGCAAACACCAGCGACGACACAAACGGAATGGAAAGCGAATAAGCAATAGTTTCGTCATGCTCGTCGAACGTATATTCAAAAATATTCAATTTGAGTGAACCGTAAAAATCTTTGAAAAATGCTTTCCCTAAATGGTCGCTTTCGGCAATAATAATGGCATTTTGCGTGCTCAAATCGGCAAGGTTGGCAAAAGTAGGACCAAACATCGGGTGCGTGGAAACGTAACGCCGACCGGTTTTTTCATAAAAAGCCTGTAAGCCGGTTTTTACCGATGCAATGTCCGACAAAATGCAAATCGTTGGCAGATAGGGCAATACGGTTTCAAAGGCATTTATGGTGTATTTTAATGTTACGGCATTGATACAGATTTCCGGCTCAAAATTGCGAATTTCGTCCAACTGCGTAAATCTCTGTGTTCTGAATACAAACCGCAACTGGTTCGGGTCGGTGTCGAACAACGCTACTTCGTGCTTCATGCACAGACAATCGGTTAAAAATGTGCCCATTTTGCCGGCACCGAGAATAAGAATTTTCATAAAATGAATATTAAAAGTGTGTTGGTTTTTATGTTTTTTATTTGTTCATCAGTTCCACTTGTATGCGAACAGATTCTTCGTGGATAGCTGCGAGTATGGTGCGCATAAATTCGTGGCTCATACCGAGTTTTACACCGTTGGCGATACGTTTTTCAAGTATTTCATTGAAGCGATTGGTTTGCAATACCGCAATGCCGTGTTCTTTTTTGTAAATGCCAATTTCAGTGGAAACGCGCATACGTTTGACCAAAACTTCTAACAAATCGTTATCCAAAATGTCTATTTGTCGCCGCAAATCAACCAAATCTTCGGTCGATTGTTTCATTTCACGAATTACCAGTCTGCGAAGAATAAGGTCAAGACTATCGGGCGTTATTTGTTGTTCTTTGTCGCTCAATGCTTTGTCCGGTTCGCAATGGCTTTCGATAATAAGACCGTTGTACTGCATATCCATAGCTTGTTGTGATAACGGTGCAATTAGTTCGCGCTTACCGCCGATGTGGCTGGGGTCGCAAAACAACGGCAGGTCGGGGAAACGACGGTGCAATTCTATCGGAATGTGCCATTGCGGCTGATTGCGGTAGAGTTTTTTCTCATACGAACTGAAACCGCGGTGAATGGCGGCTATTCGGTGCAGTCCGGTGTTGTAAATGCGTTCTATGGCACCTATCCACAGTTCCAAATCAGGATTGACGGGGTTTTTTATCAGTATCGGCACATCTACGCCTTTCAGTGCATCGGCTATTTCTTGTACAGCAAAGGGGTTGGCAGTGGTGCGAGCGCCTATCCAAAGTATATCTACGCCGTATTTTAAGGCTTCGTAAACGTGCTTAGCGGTGGCTACTTCGGTGGCGGTGTACATGCCTGTTTCTTGTTTTACACGGCGCAACCAAGGCAATCCATCGCTACCGACGCCTTCAAATCCACCGGGTTTAGTGCGCGGTTTCCAAATGCCCGCACGAAAAATGCGGATACCGTTAGCTGCCAACTGTTTGGCTGTTGTCAAAACTTGTTCTTCGGTTTCGGCACTGCATGGTCCTGCAATGACAATTGGTCGCTTCATATCGACATCGGGTAAATTGATAGGTTGAAATTTCATAGTCGTACTTTATTTTGTAGTTTGATAAATAGTTTATTTTTCTTGTATTCGTTTCAAAGCTTCATGTAACTGTTCTTCTTTACAACAAAGTGAAATGCGGATGTAGCGTGAGCCGTTGCTGCCGAAAATAAATCCGGGTGTTATAAACACTCGATTTTCGTGCAATAATTTTTCGGTCAAATCTTCTACATTGTTCCAACTGTCGGGAATTTTTCCCCACAAGAACATACCGGTTTGCTGTTTATCGAAACGACAGTCGAGTGCTTCCATTATCTGTTCGGCTATTTTTCGGCGTTTGCGGTAGAGCGTATTGTTCATTGTTTCGTGCCATTCGTCGCTGTTGTTGCAAGCTACTGCTGCGGCTAACTGTAACGAGCGAAACATACCGGAATCGATATTGCTTTTCACTTTCAAAATCCACTGAATGTAGGTGCTGTTAGAGACAGCCATTCCGATGCGCCACCCCGGCATATTGTGGCTTTTGCTCATCGAATTAAGCTCAATACAATTCTCTTTTGCGCCTTCAACTTGCAAAATGCTCAACGGTTTATTGTTGAGTATAAGACTGTAAGGATTGTCATTAACAATAACAATATTGTGGCGACGACCGAAATCGACCAATTTTTGGTACAGTTCAATTGTAGCGTTGGTGCCGGTGGGCATGTGTGGATAGTTTGTCCACATTAATTTTACGCGACTTAAATCCATTTTTTCCAATGTTGCAAAATCGGGCAGCCAGTTGTTAGCTTCGGTCAAATCGTAAGGCACCACTTCTGCACCCAATAAAGTGCTTAACGACGTATAAGTGGGATAACCCGGATTAGGCACCAATACCTGTTCGCTCGGATTGACAAAAGCCAGCGTGATGTGTAAAATTCCTTCTTTGGAGCCTATTAATGGCTGTATTTCGTTGACAGGATTGAGGGTTACACCGTACCAACGTTTGTAGAAATTGGCAAAAGCTGTGCGCAGTTCGGGAATGCCCGTATAAGGTTGGTAACCGTGTACGTCATTTTTTACAGCATTGTTACACAGCGTTTTAACAGTCGTTTCCGATGGCGGCATATCGGGACTTCCAATACCGAGTGAGATAATATTTTTGCCTTCGGCGTTCATTTGCGCCACTTCTTTGAGTTTTTTTGAAAAATAGTATTCTTGCACGGCGGAAACTCTATCAGCGCATTTTATTGTATCTTTCATAATTTTTCTTTTTTAAATCGTTTGAGAACCTTCCTTGTATTCGCCTAATATTTTAATATTGCTTGTAAGCGGTCGAATAGCTTCTAAAGATTGTTGGTAGCGGTGGTAGTCGTCAAAAAGCACATCAATATAAAAAAGGTATTCCCACTCTTGACCTACAATTGGCAACGATTGTATTTTTGTCAGGTTGATGTTGTAGAAAGAGAGAATGGTCAACACTTTGGAGAGACTGCCTTTTTCGTGTGGCAGCGAAAATACCAGCGATGCTTTGTTACACTCTTCTTTTTTTGCATAATGCCACCCTTTTTTCACGTTAGCTATCATCAAAAAACGGGTAAAATTGTGTTTGTTGGTTTCAATGCTGTCGGCTAAAACTTCCAAACCAAATTTACGTGCCGAATTTGCGCTGCAAATGGCTGCCACGCCCGTTAGCTTTTGTTGAGCAATTTCAAAGGCGCTTTTTGCCGTGTCGTCCGAGCCAACCAAACGCAGCCAAGGGTATTGCGACAAAAATTCTTCGCATTGCAGCAAAGCCATGTAGTGCGAACGCACTTCGGTAATATCTTTCGGCGTCTGTCCGGGCAGTACGGCAAAACTGTGTTTTATCCGCAATTTGTGTTCGCCTACTATGGTTAAAGTGTTGTCTCTTATCAGGTTATAGTTTTGCAACAAACTTCCGGCTATGGTGTTTTCAATAGCAATGACCCCTAAAATTTCGGGATTCATTTTTACCGTTTCTACCAACGCTTTAAACGTGTCGCAAGGCACTATCTCTACCGCATCGCCGAAAAAAAGGCGTGTCGCTTGGTCGTGGTACGAACCTTCAAAACCTTGTATGGCTACTTTTTGCATATATTAAAAATAAAAAAATCCTGCTTGTTCGGCAGGATTTATGGTAAAATAAATGAATGGTTCAATTACATATGTGAAATCCTGCTCTTACAGCTCATGTAAAAGTAAAAATAGAGGTAGCTAAAAAACAAAGATTTCATATAGATTTATATTTTTAGTTGCTGTTCGCAACAAAACGTTGCAAAGGTACACCATTTTTTGGAAACCGATGTATTTTTTTCAAAAAAAATTGCGAAAAACGAAAAATATTACTTTAATGTTTAAATTGTTCTTTAAAATTATATTTGTTTCGAACAAAAAAAACTATTACCTTTGCATCCGCTTTTCGAGAAAAAGCAATTTAGGTATTAATATTTAAAACAACAAAGACATGGCAACTAAAATTAGATTGCAAAGACATGGACGCAAAGGGTATGCCTATTACCACATTGTAATTGCAGACAGCAGAGCTCCACGCGACGGTAGATTTATTGAGCGTATCGGTTCGTATAACCCGAATACCGACCCCGCTACGATAGATTTGAATTTTGAAAGAGCATTGTATTGGGTAAACGTTGGTGCACAACCAACGGACACCGTACGCAACATTCTTTCCAATGAAGGTGTAATGCTGATGAAACACTTGCAAGGCGGAGTGAAAAAAGGCGCATTTGACGAAGCTGCCGCTCAAAAGAAATTTGACGCATGGAAAGCCGACAAAGAAAAAGTGTTGGCAGGCATTAGCGAGAAAAACAAGTCGGCGGAAGCTGCCAAAGTAAAAGCTCGTTTGGATGCTGAAAAAGCTATCAACAAAGCTAGAGCCGCCGAGTTGTCCAAAAAGCGTATGGAAGCCCTCGAAGCTGAAGCCGCAGCCGCTGCTGAAGCCGCCAAAGAAGCTGCAGCCGAAACGGAAACAGAAGCGAAAGCGGAAGAAACTTCTGAAGTTTCTGAAACTCCCGAAGCTCCTGCCGCTGAATAACGCGTCGTGAGTGCTCTACGAGCATAAGAAGCCCGATTTTATCGGGTTTTTTTTATGCGTTTTTTTACGTACCTTTGACAAAATTTTCTTCCAACATCCGATTAAGCACATGTTATCATATAAACACGAAATTGGAGATACTGTTTGGTTAATGTTGATGCAAGGTTTAACCTATCTTGCTCCGTTGCTGGTTTGGCCCTATTTAATGGCAACACTTGGTGCCGAAAAATTTGGTTACATTGGTTTTTCGCAATCGGTTATGCTGTTTTTGATGCAGTTGGTCGATTTTGGATTTAATTTCAGTGTAACAAAAAAAATAGCACAAGCCAAAGATAATCAGACGGCTGTAAATCGTATTGCTTCAGCCACTTTGTTGGCACGCGTCTATTTGCTCGGAATTGGTGCGCTGATACTTGGTATTGTGTTGTGTGTTCCGCGTTTTGCCGTCTATCGCTCTGTGCTGATGATTATGTTTTTGATGGTGGTAGCCAATGCTTTTTCTTTTGTGTGGCTGTTTCAGGGATTAGGAAAAATACGAATTGTATCCATTGTTACGTCGCTGTGTAAATTAACTATTCTACCGCTCACTTTTTTCTTTGTTCATTCCGGCAACGATGTTACTATTGCGGCGGCATTGCAAGCTGCGGTATATGTTGTTGCAAGTCTGATAACATTCGGTTTTATTGTGGGTAAAAAATATGTTACACAATGGAGTTTGCATATTGAAAAGTCGGAAATAAAAGAAATTTTTTCTTCGTCATTTAATATTTTTTTGTCCGGTATGGCAACAATGTTCTACACCACGTTTTTTGTGATAATTTTAGGTTATATTGCCGCACCTGACGTAGTGGGAAAATATACGGCTGCTGAAAAATTAGTCCGTATGGCTTGCTATTTTGTTTTTACACCTTTGGCACAATCGTTTTTTCCTAAAGTAAGTGCTATGGCTCCCCAATATCCTCAAAAATGTGTTCAGTTAATTAATAAACTACTGATTGTCTGTCTATTGTTGATGAGCGCAATCGGGATAGCGTTTTTATTGGGAGCTGATTTAATTGTAGATTTATTGCATCGACAGGAATATATCGGTACGGAAAAACTCATTCGCATCATGGCATTTTTACCTTTGATTGTGTCAATTGGCGGCATTTCAGGACAATTGGGGCTATTGGCTTTGGGCGATGAAAAATCAAAACTTTATTACCGCAACGTCTATTTTATAGCTGTCGCTATCGGCTTGCCTTGTTTATGTCTGCTAACACCGTTGTTTGCGGTCAAAGGAGTTGCTTTAAGTTTAATGGTTTCCGAAATATTCATTTGCTTAGCGATGTATATTGCATATAAAAAGTTAACAAATAGACTATTTAGACAATAAAAATTGCGTTGGTTCTGTTTTTATATTGTTAATGAGAAATAATTCAGCCATTGCAAATAATTCAGTAATCAGTTTTGAAAATATGCACACACCCTTAGTAAGTGTCATTATTCCTAACTATTGTCACGAAGCTTTTTTGAAGCAGCGTATAGAAAGCGTGCTCCAACAAACTTACCGACATTTTGAAATTATTTTGTTGGACGATTGTTCTACAGATGGAAGTGCTACCATTTTAAAACAATATCAAACACATCCGCTTGTAACACAAGTGGTAATTAACACAACAAACAGTGGCTCTCCATTTCTACAATGGCAACTTGGTTTTTCGTTAGCGAAAGGCGACTTGATTTGGATTGCAGAAAGCGATGATATTGCACAGCCTACATTTCTCGAATGTTTAGTAAATGCCATGAATAAAAGTAATGCCATTGTAGCTTTTTCAAACTCTCAATGGATAGACGAATATGGACATTCTATTAAAAGGCGTACGACTAAAACATGGTCACGAGATTTTACAATGAACGGTATTGATTTTGTCAAGAAATACCTGTTGGGATATAATTATATTTGCAATGCCAGTGCTGTTTTGTTCAAACGTACAGCCCTTACTGCCGTTACAAACGACTACACGCAATATAAAGCAAGTGGCGACCGACTTTTTTGGATACAAATTTGTTTGCAAGGAAAAGTTTGTTATGTAGCCGAAAAGTTGAATTTTTTTCGTCAACACACCCATAAAGTCTCGGGACACGCAGCCGAAACCGGTGTCAATATGGTAGAAGATTTTAGCATCTACCAAAAAATAAAAACGCTTGTTCCGTTCAATTTTTGGGAACAAAGCCTTATTTGTGGCTATCATTATCACTCCATTCATTATTGCCAGCAATTTGTTGGCAATGGGAAACAATTTGCATTGTCTGCTTGGGAGCAAACACGTTTTTTCAATATGTTTTCTTATATAACATACCTCTTTTTCAGAGCCATAGAGATAGTACGATGACTTTAATTATCTTAAATATTTTGTTTGCAATTACCTCAATAGTTTTATGCTGTTGTGCACCGACTTCTTATAACTATCACTTTTGCCTTGCAATTCTCATTCTGTATATAGTGCAAAATGTTTTATTTTTTTATTTTAACAAACGTCGTAATTGGTTGGGATTTGAATTCTTTTTTGCAATTTCATTTGCTTTTACAAATTTTATATATCCGGTTTTCTATTTTCCAACACGTCCCGATTACTTGTTCTTTTCCATACCGTTCAATGTTAATGTAATCAGCCGTGCTACCGCTATCGCCTATTTTGCTTATGCTTTTTATATGTTGGGGGCAACTAAATTGCTTAAAATGAAACGTGAAGAGCCCGTTAGCCCTACTTTTAAATTCGGAATAAATCAATTTTTATGGTTGTTTGTCATCACTGTTGTAGCCTTTGCTTGTTATATAGGTTTGGGTGGCTGGGGTGCTTTACAAGATGTTTATTCCGGCACTGCAAATATTCGTGACACAGGTATTTACTCTTATTTTAACAACATTTTTACTATTGCTTGTTACCTGATGGCGATATTTGTATTTCGGATAAAAAAACAAAAGCAATGGTTTTACCTGCTGTTTATATGCGTATGTATGTTTTTTATTATTAGTACCGGCTCGCGTTCTTTAGCATTAGGGCTTGCTCTTATTCTCATTGTTGGTTTTAATAATAATGTTCGTCGTTTTTCGATTTTAGAAATTTTTTCTTTGATTTTTATTGGTGCATTTTTGCTGTTTTTAGTCATGCGCATACGACACTCGCAAATCAATAGCGAAACAATTACAGCAACCATACAAAATATTCGTATTGAAAATATAATGGATATTTTTGGCGATTTAATCGTTAATAATCGAAATTTGTATGTACTAGTAGATTATGCAGATACACATGAACTAACTTTTTTTCATGGCATGTTGATTGATATTTTTTCGCCCATTCCAAGAGCATCTTCATGGTTGGTCAAAATATTCAACGAACCTATTGAGTTGCTGCATGGTGGAGATTTGCCAACCTATCTGTATTTAGGCAGTGGCTCTGTGTGGGGTTTGGGTACGAATATGGTTGGCGAAGCATTCCGCTCCTTTGGTTATGTGGGCACTGCCATTTCTATGATGTTAATCGGGCAAATTATAAAATCAAGTTATTATTATTCATATAATAATTGTTATGCCTACGCCATTTATTATCTATTTGTCTCTCATGCTGTGTTTTATCCCCGAGCTCCGCTTTTGTTCGACCCGCGCACATTAGTTTGGGGAATGTTACTGATATTCGTTGTTTACTCAATTACTCCAAAAAAGTCAATTCAAGACGAAAAAAATAAATGAAACTGCTCTATTGCATACCTGCTTTGTACAATACCGGAGGCATGGAACGCGTGCTGACCGAGAAAGTGAACTTTCTCGTTAATATTCAAGGCTACGACATCACCATTGTTACTACCGACCACAAGGAAGAGCAACCCATTTGCTTCCCTTTGGACAAGCGGGTAAAATTGGTGCATTTACAACTCGACTACGTTGGTCATTTTGCCTATCCGTTGATAAAAAAATATATAGCACATACACGTAAACAACGTGTTTACAAAAAACTTCTAAAACAATTGATAGACGAACAAGGGTTTGATATTTGCATCTCGTTGTGTGGTAAAGAAGTGGATTTTTTGGGAAAACTTGATGTGGCATGCGTAAAAATGGCTGAAATACACTTTGCTATGAACGTGCGTTCACAATTTCTTGAAGCAAGGCACATCGGACTATTATGGAGGTGGATTGGGGATATTCGAACCGCCCAATTGGTGCGTTCGGTAAAACTTCTCAATAAATTTGTGGTGCTTACGGAACAGGATGCGCGTCAGTGGCGAAACAAAGGTTGCACTAATGTTGCTGTTATACACAATCCTTGCCCGTTTGTCAATCCACCAATCGGCACATTGGAAACGAAACGCGTTATTTCTGTTGGTCGGTTAGAACCACAAAAAGGCTACGATATGCTGATAGAGACTTGGCAAATTGTTGCGAAAAAGTTTCCGGACTGGGAATTGGTGATATTTGGTAATGGGCAAGATTATGAAAAACTAAAACAACAGATAAAGCGATGCGACTTAGAAAGTATAGTACATCTGTGCGGTACTACGGACACTTTGGAAACGGAATACGCCAAAAGTTCTATTTATGTGATGAGTTCGCGCTACGAAGGATTACCCATGTCGTTGATAGAAAGCATGTCGTGCGGATTGCCGGTTGTGTCGTTTGACTGCGAGCAAGGTCCGCGGGAACTGATTACTGACGGTGAAAACGGATTTTTGGTTGCGCCAAATGATACAAAAGCATTAGCCGATGCACTTTGTCGTTTAATGGCTGATACTTCACTACGTAAAACGATGGGTGCTAAAGCAAAAGAATTTTCCAAATCATTTACTACCGATAAAATCATGGCTCAATGGACGGATTTATTTAATCAACTTAAGAAAAAGACATGAATGTAATTTTTGACAATATTATTTTTTCTCTTCAACGGTCGGGTGGCGTTTCTAAAGTGTGGTATGAATTGTTAAAGCGCGCCGCTATTGACACTTCTTTTTCAAAACTTTACCTTGAATATTCTCATCAAAATATATTTCGGCAACATTTAGAATTGCCTATCGCTGAAACCGTGTATCCGTCTCAACGTCCATTTATAGAACGTTATTTGACACCACAAATACGAACTCCATTTCCAACTACCATTTTTCACTCGAGTTATTTTCGCATTTTACCTCAAAAAGGTGTGCAGAACATTACCACTATACACGATTTTACTTATAATTATTTTCGTAGCGGATTGCCTAAATTTGTACATCTATGGCAAGAGCGTTACGCTATAAATCATTCAGCGGGCATTATCTGTGTGTCGGAAAACACAAAAAAAGATTTGTTGGCTTTTTATCCTCATATTGACGAAAATAAAATAGCAGTGGTTTACAATGGTGTTGATGAATGTTTTCGGCAATTACCTAATACTGAAGAACTTAAAAAGTTTGTGCCGTTTGAGTCCGGTAGCTATGTGCTTTATGTAGGCAATCGACAAGTTGCTTATAAAAATTTTGCTGTCGCTGTGAATACTGCAAAAAATGTAGTAGTGCCATTAGTAATAGTTGGCACCAAACTGACCGAAAAGGAAGAACAATTTTTGAATGCGACACTTGGTAAACACCACTTTGCAGTAGTGCCTGATGCTAGCGTAAAAACATTGAATTTGCTTTACAATGGTGCACTCTGTTTGCTTTATCCATCACTGTATGAAGGTTTTGGAATTCCCGTATTAGAGGCGCAACGGGCGGGGTGTCCGGTTGTTTGTTTCAACGTAGCTTCATTGCCTGAAGTGGCAGGGGACGGAGCTTTGATTGTTGAATACAAAAACTCAAAACGTGACGCTGACGCTATTGCAGAAATAGTGAGTGACTTAAAAAACGGGCGTGTAAACATTGATGATTTGCGCCAACGAGGCAAAACAAATGCACGTCGTTTTAGTTGGGATAAAACCTATCAACAAACGCTTGAATTTTACAACAAGATAAAACTAATTTAAAATTTGCTGAAATAGCACACTAAAAACAGATATTGTACGTTATTTGGAAGATATGTCACCTCTATGAAAGTTTCAATTATCACTGTAACCTACAATAGTGCGCAAACTTTAGCACACACTATGGATAGCATAGCTAACCAGACCTATCCTAATATTGAGCACATTATCATAGACGGTGCTTCTACCGACGGTACAGTAGATATTGTCAAACAACGTCAAGACAGAGTAGCCTATTTTATTTCCGAGCCAGACAGAGGCATTTACGATGCTCTCAATAAGGGACTCGACAAAGCAACAGGCGATATCATCGGTCTGCTTAATTCCGATGACGTTTTTGCCGACAATCGCATCATTGAACTTATTGTTAAGCGTTTTGAACACAAGCAGTGTGATGTTGTTTACGGCAATCTTGTTTATCAATCGCAATGTCCCAACAAAAACAAAGTTTTCCGTTATTGGAAAAGTAACCGTTTCGACCCCAAATGTCTGAAATATGGCTGGATGCCCCCACATCCGACACTATATTGCAGGAAAAAAGTGTACGACGAGGTAGGGCATTTTGACACCACTTTTCGCATATCGGCTGATTACGATTTTGCGTTGCGTGTGTTTGGCAACTTAGATTACAAAACATCGCATTTGCCCGCTGTTTTGGTGCGCATGAATGTTGGCGGTGTGAGTAACGGCAGCTTCAGAAATATTATATGCAAAATGACTGAGGATTATAAAGTGTTGAAAAAGAATCATATAGGTTCATTTTTTACACTCGGATGCAAAAATATGCGCAAGCTGATGCAGTTCATTCGCTAAAATCGCAGTTATGTTCAACGCTTCCATAGTTCTGTATAATACCCCTTTTGAAGAGGTAGAACTTGTTGTCGCCACGTTGCGCCAAAGTGCATTGGTACAGAAAATCCTTTTGTTGGACAATTCCCCAAAAGCTGATGCCCGTTTTACAAAACTCCCTATCACCTATATTTTTAATGACAAGAATCTTGGTTATGGTGCATCACATAACATTGCGTTACGCCAATCGCTTCAAGAAAAAATGCCCTACCATTTGGTGCTTAACGCCGATATTCAATTTGATGCCGATATTTTAGCAAAAATGAAACACTTTATGGATAAAAATGTTCACATCGGATTGTTGATGCCGAAAGTGTTTTATCCTGACGGAAAAATTCAGTACCTTTGTAAATTGTTGCCCACGCCATGGGATTTGTTGGCAAGGCGTTTTCTTCCAAAGAGTTGGATACGGCGACGAACGGAACGATTTGAGCTTCGCGCATCGGGGTATAATCGTCTGATTAATGCGCCTTACTTGTCGGGCTGTTTTATGCTGTTGCGTACGGAGGCTTTGGAAAAAGTTGGTCTGTTCGATGAACGTTTTTTTATGTATCCTGAGGATATTGATTTAACGCGCCGAATACACCGCCATTATGCAACCTGCTTTTATCCTGATGTATCGGTAATTCACGCTCATACGCAAGGTTCATACAAAAATCGCAAGCTGCTTTGGATACACCTTATCAATATGGCGAAGTATTTCAATAAATGGGGGTGGCTGTGCGACAGCGAACGGCGGAAAATAAACGCCGAAACGTTGAAAAGTATTAATATACAATAATTTATGGAGCAAATTTTAGGTTCTTTATTACAAATCAACTTAATGGAAATAGCAAGCGCGTTCATCGTGCTTTTTGCTATTATCGATATTTTAGGCTCTATTCCTATTATTCTTTCGTTTCAACAAAAAGGCGAACAAGTCTATCCGTTGCGAACAAGCTTTATTGCATTGGCTATCATGCTATTGTTTTTGTTTGCCGGTGAATTGATTTTAAATCTTTTTAATGTTGATATTCAATCGTTTGCCGTGGCAGGCTCGTTGGTTATTTTCATTATGGCATTGGAAATGATTTTAGATGTCGAAATTTTTCAACATAAAGGACCTAAAGGCAGTTCTTCCGTTGTGCCGATTGCATTTCCGTTGGTTGCCGGTCCCGGTTCGTTTACAGCATTACTTTCGCTACGTGCTGAATATTTTATCGTTAATATCATTATCGCCCTTGTGCTGAACTTGTGTTTTGTATATTTTGTGCTGAAAATGACCAAGAAAATAGAAAAAATTTTGGGCGAAGGCGGTATTTATATTATGCGTAAATTCTTCGGAATCATCTTGTTGGCTATCGCTGTCAAATTGTTTGTAACGAACATTAATTACTTGTTTGGCTAATGAACAGTCGGCCGCGCATAGTGCTTCCGCCTGCTTATTTAGGTTCAGTCAGCTACTACGTTTGCCTACTCAATTTTCCTACAGAAATCGAGCAATTTGCCAATTATTCACGGCAAACTTATTTCAATCGTTGCCGAATAGCTTCGGCTAACGGGGTAATGGATTTGACGATACCGGTAGAAAATCCGACACAAAAAACGTGGGTGCGCGACATTCGCATTTCCAATCACGGTAATTGGCAAATGTGTCATTGGCGCGCCATTGAAGCAGCCTATTTTTCGTCGCCTTTTTTTGAATTTTATCAAGACGATTTTCGCCCTTTCTACACCAAAAAACATACTTTTCTTTTCGATTTTAACCGCGAATTGCAAAAAACCGTTTTGAATATCATCGACCTTCCCTATCAAATTACCTACACGGAAAATTATGAAAAAAATTTACCCGAAGGCGTAATTGATTTTAGAGAAATGATGCATCCTAAAAAAAATAATGTAACTTTGCAAGACTACTTTAAGTTGAAACCATATTATCAAGTTTTTGAACAAAAACATGGTTTTTTATCCGATTTAAGCATTATTGACCTGTTGTTTAATATGGGCACTGAAGCGCGTTTAATTTTAAAAAACAACATAAAATAAAAACACATGAATACAATTGATTGGAAAAACTTAGCGTTCGGTTATATTAAGACCGATTACAACATTCGTTGCTCTTACAAGGACGGGAAATGGGGCGATTTGGAAGTTTCGGAAAGTGAATATTTGAATTTGCACATGGCTGCAACTTGTTTGCACTACGGACAAGAAGCTTTTGAAGGTTTAAAAGCTTTCCGTGGGGTGGACGGTAAAATCCGCATTTTTCGTTTAGATGAAAATGCAAAGCGCTTGGCTTCGTCGTGCAAAGGCATTATGATGGCAGAAATTCCTGCTCAAAAATTTCAGGAAGCTGTACTCAAAGTAGTAAAAATGAATGAACGTTTTGTACCTCCTTATGGTAGTGGAGCTTCTTTGTACATTCGTCCGCTACTTATCGGAACATCGGCACAAGTAGGTGTAAAGCCGGCAAGCGAATACGAATTTATTATTTTTGTTACACCTGTGGGTCCCTATTTTAAAGGCGGATTTAACACAACGCCGTTTGTTATTTTGCGCGAATACGATCGTGCTGCTCCGCTCGGAACAGGTACTTATAAAATAGGCGGCAATTATGCGGCTAGTTTGGTAGCCGGACAACGTGCGTATGATTTGGGCTATTCGGCAGTCTTTTATTTAGATGCTAAAGAAAAAAAATATATCGATGAGTGTGGTGCTGCCAACTTTTTTGGAATAAAAAACAATACTTACATTACACCGAAATCTACGTCTATTTTACCGTCAATTACCAACAAAAGTTTGATGGTTTTAGCTGAAGAATTGGGCATGAAAGTGGAACGCCGTCATATACCGGTAGAAGAATTGGCTACATTTGAAGAAGCCGGCGCGTGTGGAACAGCCGCTGTTATTAGCCCCATACAGCGCATTGACGATTTGGACGAAAATAAATCGTATGTATTTTCGAAAGACGGTACTCCGGGCGCAATATGCGAAAAATTGTACAACAAAATTCGCGCTATTCAGCTGGGTGAAGAGGAAGATAAATACGGCTGGATTACGATTGTAGAATAATCCGATTAGTAAACTTTACAAAAGCTATTTGCTCATTTCCAACATTTTAAGGATTGGGCGGATAGCTTTTTTTTGTGTGTCGGTAGCGATGGTTATTTCGGGTGTTTCATCGCGAAGACAAGCGTAAAGTTTCTCTAACGTATTGAGCCGCATATAATGACACTCGTTGCAATCGTGCATACTGTCAATAGGTGGAACAGGAATGAAACGTTTGTGTGGACTGTGTTTTTGCATTTCGTGCAAAATGCCGCTTTCTGTGGCAATTAAAAATTCCGTAGCCGTATTTTGTTGCGTGTAATTCAACAACGCTTGTGTAGAGCCTATTACATCAGCCAACTGCAACACAGAATTTTTACATTCGGGATGTGCCAATACCTTTGCCGTAGGATATTGACGTTTCAATTCGATAAGTTTTTCGACCGAAAATTGTTCGTGCACATGGCAACCACCGTTCCACAAAACCATATTACGTCCGGTTACGTTATTAAGATAGTTGCCGAAATTACGGTCGGGAGCAAAAATTATTTTAGCGTCTTTGGGCAGTTGGTCGATGATTTTTCGCGCATTCGTAGAGGTTACCACAATATCTGTCAGAGTTTTTACCGCTGCTGTGGTATTGACGTATGAAACTACAATATGGTCGGGATGTTGCTGAATGAATTTTGCAAATTCGTCGGCAGGACAGCTGTCTGCCAATGAACATCCGGCATTTTTATCGGGCACAAGCACTTTTTTCTTAGGAGAAAGAATTTTAGCGGTTTCGCCCATGAAATGTACACCACACACTACCATTATATCGGCTTTTGTGTTGGCAGCCCATTGTGCCAGCGCCAAACTGTCGCCCACTATGTCAGCAATATCCTGAATTTCGGCACTCTGATAGTAATGTGCCATAATAACGGCGTTCTTTTCTTTTTTTAGGGCATTTATTTTTTCGATTAATTCATTTTTCTTGTCCATATTCTTCTGATTTATAGGAAGTTTTCGGCGTTTACATTTAGAAATTAATCCGTCTTTAATTTTAAGACAGCACCGCCGTAACCGTTTATCATAATATCGAAAGTAGTAGTGGGCGTAAAAGTGTGAACAGACGTTTCTCCTGTCAGTAAATCGGTAACAGTTTGCAATTTGTTTTCGTGTAACTGCAAAAAGTCAAATGCATGTTTACCAATATTGAGCCGAATGGAAGCAGCTTCGTGTCCGAAATTGGCAATAATAAGTAACACTTCATTGTCTGCTTTGCGCAACCATGAGAAACATTTTGACGTGTCGTAATGTGGATTATCGAAATTCATCCATGTCAAATCGTACATACAACTTTCTGCAGCAGCCTTTTCTTTTAGCTTTATATTTAGTACGTTCTGATAAAAATTTCGCAGTTTGCGCTCTTTTTGGTTCAATTTTTTCACATCGAAATTACCGCCATTGCACCAGCGGCGAAGTGTATCAACACTCCAATAATCGAAAATGGTAGTGCGTCCGTCTAAGCCACTGAAACCTTCCGCTTCCATACCGCGTTCACCCAACTCTTGACCGTTGTAAACCATTACAGGAGAATTTGTGAGCAGTGTAGAAACCAAAAAAGCAGGTTTCGCTTTTTCGGCATCGCCGGCAAAAAAGTCGGAAGCTATGCGTTGTTCATCATGATTTTCCAAA
Organism: Bacteroidales bacterium; assembly: GCA_012837685.1. Classification (GTDB taxonomy): domain Bacteria; phylum Bacteroidota; class Bacteroidia; order Bacteroidales; family Paludibacteraceae; genus DUQS01. The sequence goes on along the minus strand of DUQS01000059.1, from coordinate 49,280 downwards.
AAATTCAACATGTGATTGCGTATATCGGACACATTTTGCCATTGTTGAGTGATGGCTGAAGCCGGCTCAAAACCGCATACGATATTGCGCAATGTGTCGTACAGCCCAACTTTGTCGTACAAATAGTCGAATTTTCCGCGAAAAATGTAATCGCGATAACGACTTGGATTATAGACTTCGGCAATGAAAATGATATGAGGAAACTCTTTTTTAACCTGAGGGACAACCCATTGCCAAAACTCCACAGGCACCATTTCAGCCATATCGCAACGGAAACCGTCCACGTTTTTGCCCGCCCAAAACAACAAAATATCTCGCATTTTAAACCATGTGTCGGGAATTGGATTAAAATGTCCGCAGCCTCCGCCCAAATAATCGATACCGTAGTTGAGTTTGACTGTTTCGTACCAATCATTTACTGACGGAGAGGGTGAAAAACAGTCGTTTCCGGTGGCTTTGGCAGGAATTTCTTCGTAACCTTCCAACGAAAATTGTGGAGCGAAAGGCGTATGCGGAAAATAGTAAAAATTGTTTTGCGGTGAAAAATGCCAATCGTTGCGGTCGGTTTCGCCCAAATCGGCGGTTCCGGCAGGTTTTGCCAAAGAGCAATATTCGCGTGCTACGTGATTGGGCACAAAATCAATAAAGGCTTTCAGTCCTGCTTTGTGGGTGCGCTCTATCATTTGTTCAAACTCTTGAAATCTTTCCGCAACATTTTCCGCCAAATCGGGGTCAACATCGTAATAGTCGCGTATGGCATAAGGCGAGCCGGCTTTTCCTTTTACTATGGAGCCATGACTGGCTGTTATGCCACAGGTGGGATAAGCCGTTTGCGAAGCGTGATTGATAACTCCTGTGTACCAAATATGTGTAACTCCCAGTTTTTTAATGGATTGTAAAGCTTTGTCGGTAATAAAATTGAACTTTCCGCAACCGTTTTCCTCCAAAGTGCCGTTGGGACGATTGGTTGAACATTCGTTGCCGAAAAGTCGCATGAACAATTGATAGATAACCATAATTTGCAAATATATTTACGGCAAAGTTACAAAAAAAACAGCGATTGCCGTTGTTTAGAGGGATAAATCGCTCAAACACTCTTTTTTTAAGTCAATGCAAGCAGTTTTTTCCGTTTTTAGTGTCTATTTTCAGATAAAAAATATATATTTGTAATCTTTTTGTTTGGATTTATGAAAAAGGTTCAAATACAAGTTATCGGCATCTCCGAAAATAAAGTAGTTTCGGAGTTTTTGCTGTTGCTTTTGGGCGAAACCGAAGGCGATTTCAAATTTCCAATTCTTATTGGAAAAGCCGAAGCAAATGCCATTTCCATGAAACTACACGCCATACAGTCGCCACGTCCATTGATATACGAAGTAATGTTGAACTGCGCTGCCGAAATGGGGATTCGGTTACAAGAAACTTTTATCTACAAAATAGAAAAAGAGATTTTTTGCACAAAACTTATTTGGCGCACACCAACAAGCAGTTTTGAAACGGAAATTCGCATTTCCGACGGTGTTGCTATGGCTATTTATGCAGGGTGCCCTATTTATGCCGCCGAAAGCATTTTTAGTGAACTCTCTGCCCAAATGGCAAACAATAACACTAAAACTGTCGAAGAAAAAAGTATGAAAGAACTGAATAATAGTGAGTTGGCTCAACTTTTGCAAAAATGTTTAGACAACGAAGACTACGAACGTGCGGCAAAAATCAGAGATGAGTTAAATTATAGAAAAAATTAATATAAACAACTTAAATCTATTCTGTTTATGAACATGAAACTGCGTTTAATCGTAATGAATTTCCTTGAATATGCCGTTTGGGGAGCATATTTAACCAGTATGGGACGGTATTTGGGCGACCACGGCATGGGTAGCAATATCGGCGTATTCTATTCTATTCAAGGTGTTGTCAGTCTTTTTATGCCTGCATTGATGGGTATAGTTGCCGACCGCTGGATTCCGGCACAAAAATGTTTATCAATTTGCCACGCTTTGGCAGGTATGTTTATGATTGCAGCCGGTGCTTATGGTGTGATGGCCGGAGCTGACGTTCAATTTGGCATACTGTTCACGTTCTATACTTTTTCGGTAGCGTTTTTTATGCCTACTATCGCATTGAGTAATTCGGTGGCTTTTAACGCTTTGGTAAAAGCTAATCTCGATACAGTAAAAGACTTTCCGCCTATTCGTGTGTTTGGCACTATTGGCTTTATTGCCATGATGTGGTGCGTCGATTTGTTTGGCTTACAAGCTACGGCTTGGCAGTTTGTGGTGAGTGGTAGTTTGAGCATTGTGTTAGCTGCTTATTCGCTTACGTTGCCCAATTGCGACATTAAGAAAAACGTTGGCAAAGTGTCTTTAGTAGAAGCACTTGGTTTACGCGCTTTTTCGCTATTCAAACAAAAGAAAATGGCACTTTTCTTTATTTTTTCAATGTGTCTTGGTGTTAGTTTGCAAATTACCAACGGCTTTGCCAATCCGTTTCTTGGGTCGTTTGGTCACTTTACGGAATGGGCAAACTCTTTTGGTGTAAAACATTCCAATATATTGATTTCCATTTCGCAAATCAGCGAAGCACTTTGTATTCTTTTTATTCCTTTTTTCCTTAAAAGATTCGGTATTAAAAATGTGATGTTGATAGCTATGTTTGCATGGGTACTTCGTTTTGCTTTGTTTGGTGCAGGCGACCCGGGTAGCGGCGTTTGGATGTTTGTATTAAGTTGCATTGTTTATGGTTTTGCATTCGATTTCTTTAATATTTCCGGTGCTTTGTATGTTGACCAAGAAACAAGCCCCGAAATGCGTTCGAGCGCACAAGGTTTGTTTATGATGATGACAAATGGTGTAGGAGCAACTATTGGCACGCTTGCTGCACAAGGTGTTGTAAACAAATGTGTTCCGGTTGTCAGCAAAGAAAAATGGGATTTTCTTGCCAGTCTCGAAAATGGAGTGGAAGCTGTATATAATCAGGCGATGGAAGTTTGGCAAGGTTGGCAAACTGCTTGGTATATTTTTGCTGCATACGCTCTTGTGGTAGCTATACTGTTTTGGATATTTTTCCCGAAAACACCGGTTAAAAATTAAAAACAGTCACACAAAAACACTCTGCGTATTTGTGATTTTTTAGAAACACTTTTTTATGGAAAATGAGGGAATGGTGCTGCGCACCGAAAATTTGGTAAAAATTTATGGCAAACGAACCGTTGTAAACGACGTTTCTATTAGTGTACGGCAAGGCGAAATTGTTGGTTTGCTGGGACCGAATGGTGCAGGTAAAACCACTACATTCTATATGACAACGGGATTGGTAGCACCCAATCAAGGCAAAGTGTTCTTAAACGAAAAAGAAATTACCGATTATCCTGTTTATAAGCGGGCACAAGCAGGAATAGGTTATTTGGCGCAGGAGGCTTCTGTTTTTCGAAAAATGACAGTAGAGGACAACTTGCGTGCTGTTTTGGAAATGACCAAATTTTCAAAACAAAAGCAAAAACAAAAATTAGAAAGCTTGATAGAAGAGTTTCATCTGGAAAAAGTGCGCAAAAACATTGGCGACCGATTGTCGGGAGGCGAACGTCGTCGGACGGAAATAGCCCGCTGTTTGGCTATAGAACCGAGTTTCATCATGCTTGACGAGCCTTTTGCCGGCGTTGACCCTATTGCCGTGCAAGATATTCAAGACATTGTGTGGCATTTGAAAGACCGCAATATCGGTATTTTGATAACTGACCATAATGTAGATGAAACGCTCTCAATCACCGACAGAGCGTATCTACTGTTTGAAGGCAGAATTCTCTTTCAGGGAACGCCTGCCGAACTTGCTGCCAATCCTATAGTCCGCGAAAAATACCTTGGTCGAGATTTTGAGCTCAAGAAAAAAACTAGAGTATAAATTATGTATTTGAGAACATTAATATTAGTTGGCGTTGTTGGGGTGATGTATTCCTGTTGTGCGCCCAATCCAAAAATTGTTTCGGCAGAATTTGTGCCCGTAACGCCGAGAACGAGTGGCGATTCTGCGTTTCGTAATCAATTAAATGTTTATTATCAGGAAATTGCCGACAAAATGAATGTTGAAATCGGCACATCGGCGCAGCAAATGGAAACCGACCGCCCCGAAGGCTTATTGAACAATTTTGTGGCGGAAACAATGCTGAAGTACGGCAATGCAATAAAACCTACCGACGTGGCTATTTCAAACATTGGCGGGTTGCGCCGAGACCTTCCGGAAGGAAAAATCACTGTCGGAACCATCTACGAATTGATGCCGTTTTATAATAAATTGGTATTTCTTAAATTTTCGGCTGACCAAATGGACGATATTTGTCAAGCTATCGCCAAAAAAGGTGGCGATGTGGTAGCCGGCATTTCTATGATGATTACCAAAGACAACAAGGCGGTGAATATTAAAATTGGCGGACAACCGTTGAAACAGGGTAAAATTTATAGAGTTATTACTACCGATTATTTGTCGGAAGGCATGGACGGATTGGAGCCGTTGGCAAACTATATGGACGAAATGGAGCCGCTTGATGTGGTCATGTGTGATATGATGATAGAAGAAATAAAAAAGATGACGGAGAAAAATCAAGTGATAAAAACGACTTTAAAAAATAATATCTATGTGGAAAAGTAAATTTTTTATTTTTACAATCATAGTTTTAACCGCTATTTCATGTTCCAAGCAACCACGTACATTGGTTATTTTGCACACTAACGATTGTCACAGCCGTGTGGAGCCGACTTCAAACAATTTAGGTGGTTTTGAATATCGCAAATATTTGATAGATAGCATACGCAAAGTCAATGCCAACGTGCTGCTGTTGGATGCCGGCGACATTGTGCAAGGCACGCCGTATTTTAATGTGTACGGCGGTCAGGTGGAAGTAGAAGCCTACAATGAGATGGGTTACGATGCCATTACGTTGGGAAATCATGAGTTCGATAATGGAGTTGACGGTTTGGCGAAAATGCTCAAAAATGCGCAATTCTCGGTGGTTTGTTCTAATTATGATGCCACTAACACTGTTTTGGCGAATAGGCTGAAAAAATATTTGATTATTGAAAAAGGCGGATTAAAAATTGGCATCATCGGCTTGGGCATAATGCCCGACAAAGTGATTTTGCCCGACAATTTTCGCGGAATAATTTATTCTGACCCGATAGAAACGACCAATCATTATGCACACATGTTGAAATCGGACAAAAAATGTGATTTGGTCATTGTTCTTTCGCATTTGGGTTACACCGGCGAAATGGGCGATTCGGCATTAGTTGCTCAAACACAAAATGTTGATTTGATTTTGGGAGGACACACGCATAATGTTCGTGGCATTTTCCGCATTCCTAATCTCAATGGTGATACGGTGATTGTGGCGCAATCGACCAAATCGTGCGAAGAATTGACAAAAACGGTAGTGGAATATTAAGACAAATGATGCGGAAATAAAAATTTACCGTAAAATAGAGTTACAAAGAATAACCTCGGTAATTTTTGTGTACCTTTGCCGAATAAATTTTAAAACAAATTTTTAAAAATGAAAATACAAGCAAACGAAGGAAAAAACCTCGAAATAGAGGTGAACGGTGTAAAATATTTGCGTATACCCGTTAAAACTCATGTGGTTATGAAAGAAGACGACCTCTTTGAAGTGGTTGATAAATACACCAAAGACCTTCGTCAGCCGGATGACATTATTTTTTGCAGCGAAAAAATAGTTGCCATTACACAAGGTCGTGCATTTCCCATTTCGGAAATCAAACCCAGTTGGTTCGCCAAATTTTTGGTAAAATTTGTTTACAAATCGCCATACGGTATCGGTTTAGGTAGCCCTTATACCATGCAATTGGCTATTAAGGATGTCGGCATACCGCGTTTACTGTTGGGCTGCATGGCTGCCTTAGTTACCAAACCTTTCGGTGTGCGCGGAGCATTCTATAAGGTTTGCGGACAACGTGCCTATGCCATCGATGGACCTTGCGATTGTACCATTCCACCTTACAACCGTTATGCAAAAATGGCGCCGAAAAATCCTGATAAAGTGGCGCGCCAAATGAAAGAAAAATTGGGTAACGAATTTATCGTGTTGGATGCCAATGATTTGAATGTTGATATTTTGGGTAAATCTTCCAAAGATTTGGACGTGAAATTCCTGAAAGCTTTGTTTAAAGACAATCCGCTCGGTCAAAGTGCGCAACAAACGCCTATTGCTATTGTGCGCAAAGCTTAACGAGCTTATAATAAGTTATAAACCAAATAGTTAAGGCATTATTTTCCAAAAATCGTGCCTTGATTTATTTATTAAGAAATCGCTATGTTATCTTCTATTATTTGGAATCCCGACCCCGAATTGTTCAGTTTTGGAGCACTGACCGTGCGTTGGTACGGACTTATTTATGCTACGGGCTTTTTTATAGGAATCACGCTTTTAGGCAAAATGTTTAAGCATGATAACGCTCCCGATAATTGGCTCGATAAAGTTTTCATTTATATGGTTTTAGCCGTTATTATCGGTGCACGCTTGGGGCATGTGTTCTTTTATGATTGGGAATATTACCGCGAAAATGTCGGTGAAATTTTTAAGATTTGGCACGGCGGATTGGCGAGTCACGGTGGTGCTATTGCTATGGTGCTGACGTGTTGGCTGTTGTCGAAATATCTAACCAAACAAAATATTTGGTGGCTTGGCGACCGCCTTTTTGTGCCGTCGGCTTTAGTTGCCTGCATGATACGTTTGGGCAACCTGATGAATTCTGAAATTTACGGTACACCGACCGATTTACCTTGGGGATTTGTTTTTTTGCGCGGGAATGAACAATTTTGTGGAACAGTTGATAATTACACCGCTTTCACAGTGCCATTTGTTGGCTGTCCGCCCACCGAATGGTTGCCCTGTCATCCTACGCAACTCTACGAAGCTTTTGCTTATTTTGCCCTTTTTGTTCTGATGATGTGGCTCTATTGGAAAAAAGATGCCGGAAGTTTTAATGGTCTTTTGACCGGAATTGGTTTTACGGGAGTGTTTGTAGCGCGACAGGTCATTGAATTTTTAAAAAACGACCAATCGGCGTTTGAAGCCAATATGACTTTTAACATGGGACAATGGTTGAGCGTTCCGTTTGTTATTTTGGGTGTTTATCTTATTGTGCATTCATTGAAAAAAGGCAAAGTAGTTTACAATTTGCCTGTTGAAAAACCCACACAGAAGAAAAAGAAATAAAGATAAAAATGATTACATCAAACGAAATAGCCCCTGTTGGAAAAGTTATTAAAAGTCACGGTTTCAATGGCGAATTGGCAATCGCTTGCAATGCTGATTTTAATATGGAGGCTTGCGATTATTTCGTTTTTGATATAGAGGGCATTTTTGTTCCATTTTTCATTGCCGAATACCGTTTTAAAGACAGCACTACGACAATAGTTAGGTTCGATGGCATAATTAACGAAACTGCCGCACGCGAATTTTTCGGAAAAACGGTTTATGTCAAAAAAGAACTGTTGAATGAAACTATTAAAACAGAAGTTTCGCTCGAATATTTTGTAGGTTTTTCGGTGGAAACACAACAAGGAAACTTAGGAACAGTGGACAATGTGGATGATTCTACTGCCAATACGCTCTTAATTGTTGGCGACAAACTCATTCCCATCAATGAATCGCTAATTGACGACATCGACCATGATAAACGTATTCTTTATATGAACCTTCCCGAAGGTCTTTTGGATTTATAAAACTTTATTTGTACGCAATATTGAACGTATAGTTCCATTGGTTAAAATAGAGGTTGCCACCTTCCCATTCCACTTCACCGCGTTGAAAATCGACTGTTTCACTTCGCATAAACTGTTTTGCAGGGGAGAGCGGTTGCCCGAAATCGGTATTAATAATCCAACGGTAAGCATCTTGTCCGCCGAGGTAAAAATAACGTTCCGAAGGGTCTTTCGCCCACGTTTGTACACCAAATGAGACATCGACTGCCACCCAACCGATATTTTGCAGATAAATTTCAGCCCAATCGTGCAAGTTTTTGCTTCCCGGGTGCATCATAAAACCACTTTGCCAACGCGCGGGAATGCCGTTGTAGCGACAAAGTGTAATTAGCAGCAGCGACACTTGACCGCAATCGCCACGGCGATTGGCAATTACGTATTCGGGAATATTGGGAATAGTGGAATATTCTCGTGCACTTGCCCATGGATAATTGGCACGAATCCATGTAAATATTTTTTTTGCTTTTTGGTACGGATTAGTTTCTGTGCCGACTATTTGTGCCGACAGTTGTTTAATTGCGTCTGAAAAAACAATGTGCGGTTTGCGTTCTTTGAGAAAATCGCTGATTAACAATGTATCGGTAAGAGGTGCAATAGTTTGGTGTTCCAAATTGTGAAATTCGGGATAACACTCGTAAGAAAATACGATTTGAAATTTCGCTGGTTTTCCTTTTGTTGCTTTTTGTTCCATGTAAATGGTTTTGTGAGCGCAACTGTTAGGCGCAATTTGGTAGTTGTTTTGCGAAACAGAAAACAACTTCACATTTTTTTGACGCGCCACATCGGTGCGTGGATAAGGCAACCAGCAACGAATAGTTTTTCCATCGGGCACTTGGTCGGGTTTAACGGTCAAGGTGTAGGTAACGGTCATTTTTTGAGGATTTCCCATACATACATTATTGTGCGAAGTTGTTTTTATAATGTCCGGAATGTGTTTCTGGAGCAAAATAGCTTTTTTGTCTGGCACGATACCGTCAACAATCTCTTTTTGCCGTTTGGCGGCGGTATCCAAGCGGAATAGATTAGGTGCGGCTTGATTAAAATAACGTTTTTCGCCATCTATTATCTTATATTCCAATGTGTTTGCAGTTTCCCAATTGATAAACATGGCGGGCGTTACTTTGGGATAATAGCGTTTTACGTAACTCATTACATCTGCTTCTGTTCTTGAGAAATCGAGACGAATGCGGCGCATAATTTCTTTTTGGTCTAATAACGCCTGTTTGTCTGTGGCGGTAAGCTGTAAATTGGTTTTTACTTCAAAATCAATCATCTCTTCGGCAAATTTAAAATTGCCGTTTTTCATTTCCGTCAATACGGTTTGATAAGTGGTATTGGCTGCAATGCAAGCCATTGGAACGAAAAACAAAAAAAGTAAACGTAGTAATTTCATAGTGGTAAAATTATTTGCGGAATGATAAAAATTTTTGTTCTACAATGTCGTAGGTTGGTATGGTGGCTCCTACTTGCCGTCCTAAATCAATCATATCAAAAAGTTGACCTTGTATTTCCGATTCATGACCTTTTGCGATGTCTTTTTGTAAAGATGCTGTGCTTTGTGGGTCTAAACGGTCGATAATTTCCAGTCCTTTACTGATGATATTGTTCGATAGCGGTATGCCCATTTTTTCGCCGATGAGTTTACTTTCGGAAATAAGCCCTGTAAACATATCACGTTCTTTTCCGGCACGTTGTATGGCTGCCATGGTGCAATCGAAATAAGCTCCTGTACACGCCATAGCCGATATGAACGACCATTTGATGAACGTGTCGCGGTTGATGTCGTCAGAAACAATGGTGTCGATACTTGCAGCTTTCAAACATTGTCCAATGTCTTGCAAGCGTTCGTTATCTATATTTTGGTGGGGACGCGCTCCGAAAACAACCCGCAATACATGTCCCATTTGAGTAATTTCGCCCGGTGCGGATACAAATCCTACAATGTAGATGCAGCCGTCCAACACAGTAATATTCGGCACCAAACGTTGTATGCGTGGACCTGTTCCATATACATTGAGCAAAGGAATAACCAATGTATCCGGTTTGGCGGCTTTTACGAGTACTTCGCTGATAAAATCGATGGAATAACCTTTGACACAGACAAAAATTACGTCTGCTTTACCATTATATTCTTCTGTTGTATAAGCATCAACTTTTAGATAATGGTCACCTTTTATGTCTGATTTTAAATGTAATCCTTTTTCGCGAATTTGTTTAAGATGTTCACCTCGGGCAATGCAGGTTACGTGGTGTCCTGCCAATGCTAAAAAACCGGCTATACTGCCACCTACACCTCCCGTGCCAACAATTAAGTAATTTGTTTTCATTGTGTTATAAAATCAATTAGCGTTTGGTTGCACCTATGCCGCTTCTATCAGATAATTTTATTTTTCCGTCAACAACCTTTACACCATCGAAACAATCATTACCAATAAGCAAATTGCCGTCTAAATCTGCCCAATCGATTGCCGGCGACAGTTGCGCAGCAGCCGATATGGCACACGAAGTTTCGGTCATACAGCCTAACATAATGTCTAATTTATTAGCTCTCGCCACTTGTATCATTTTCCATGCTTCGCGCAGTCCTGTGCATTTCATCAGTTTAATGTTGATGCCCGAAAAAGCGCCGACAAGTGGTTGTATATCAGTAAGTCGCTGTACGCTTTCGTCGGCAATAATGGGTAGAGGACTGCGTTCTGTAAGCCATGCGTGCGACTCTAAATCGGTTTTTGCCATGGGTTGTTCCACTAAAACAACACCTTGCTCTTTCAACCAAAAAATTTTATCCAAAGCTTCTTGACGGTCTTTCCAACCTTGATTGGCATCTACATAAAGCGGTTTGTCGGTAATAGAGCGGATGGTTTCTATCAACATTTTGTCTGTGTCGCGCCCAACTTTTACTTTTAAAATGGAATATGGCTTGGCTTCGAGCGTTTTTTGACGAACAATATCCTGTGTATCTATGCCGATAGTAAACGATGTGGCAGGCGTTTTGTCCGGATTAAGTCCTAACAAACGATAGATGGGCTGACCGGTAATTTTGCCTACTAAATCATGCAATGCAATGTCAATAGAGGCTTTGGCTGCCGTGTTTTTTGGTGCAATAGCATCGACATAAGTCAAAATGTCTTCTAATAAAAATGGTGATGAAAATTGTGATAAATCTACTTTTTTCAAAAAGTCACAAACACTGGTTTGAGTTTCGCCTAAATATTGTGGCAACGAAGCTTCACCGTAACCAACAAGTCCGTCGTAGGCAATTTCTACCAATACCACGGGCGTTGTTGTGCGCGAATAAGAGGCAATGGTAAATGTGTGGTTAAGCCGCAAATCATAAGGACGGAACGTTAAAGACATTTTTTTGCTGTTTGTACGGCGACTTTGCTTTTTGGAACTTTTTGTAGCCAAAAGGTTGTTAGGCAGTAAAATGGCACCTGCACTCAAGAGGGCTGCCTTTTTCAAAAAATCTCTGCGCGATGAAGTCATAATTGCTTTTATTGAAGGGTGTAAAACGAATTTGTTGTCAATGACGATATACCTTTAGTAGTGTGTCCTACTATTCGCCGAACGGTTTGTAACCGCGTAACGTAACGCTCAACATAGAGAGGCGAAAGCGGGTCAAGACTGGTGATGTGCACTGTGCCTGAAGAATGAATAAACTGTTTGTCGCCTATGTAGATACCGACATGAGTGATACGTTGTTCATTGGGACCGAAAAAGAGAAGATCGCCGAGTTGTAGTTCTTTGTATGTAGGCGAAAACTCCACTTTTTGACCTTCTTTTACTTGTTGTGAAGCGTCTCGTGGCAATATGATATTGTGAAGATAATAGACCATTTTTACAAGTCCGCTGCAATCGACGGCTTTTGTGGTTGTTCCTCCCCATAGATAGGGCAATCCTAAAAATCGTTCTGCTGTGTTCACAATGTCAATGTTTTTGTTCGGTAATGTTTTTATCCATGTCGCTAATAAACGGCACTGCGATGAATGAATGTAAGCCGTTCTGCCGTCGGGATAGGTTACTTGGTAAAAACTGCCCACTTTACGTGTTTTATTTAACAGACAACCGGCTACGATGTCGGAAACGGGAATGCTTTTTTTGTTTGGATGCGTCAACGTTTGACCATAAAAATCGGTAAAAATCACTTTCTCTTTGGCAAGCCACTCTTGCTGTTTACGTTTGTTTTGGCGTTTGAATGAAGTTTCGGTAAGCCAGCCCAAATATCCGTCGGGAGTTTGTATCCGAAACCATGTACCTTTCTTTTCCCACACTTTAATGGGTGTTCCTAATAAAGTTTGAGTAACCAATTCCGATTCGTAATGTGGTGCAGCCCGCACAAAAGCGGTTGAAATATTTACTATGCCATAGTTAGCATCTCCTATATCAGCAGTCGGTAATAGTGTTACCTCATTACGGCATCCGTTAGTGTCGCAGAGACGTTGAATAGCTTTTTGTACAATGGGTAAATTTGTTTTTCCTTTTATAGTTACGATTCCTTCGCTGTCAGTTGGCGCGACTTCGAAAATAGCTACCCGTAAATCGGGAGCGTACGCTTCTTTTATTTTAAGCAGCGAATCTTGAAGATTTGTGAACGCTTCTTGTGCGTTGAGAGTTACACTAAAAAAAGACAAACAAATTGAAATGAGGCAGATTTTCTTCATAGAGATTTTTTTTACAAAGGTAACTTTTTTGTGTAAAAATAGCAAAGTCCTATAAAAAATAAGCGAACCATTATGAAAAAAGGTTCGCTTATTTTATTTTTCGAAAGCACGATTATGCTTTTTTTACATAATGTCCATAATTCGATAAATGTCCTTCATCCACACCGTTGAGAATAAGAGAAACGTTGTTGAGTCGGTTTTCTTTTTCTAACGTATTCAAAATTTCTATATGTTCTCGTGGCGTAACACCTTGACGACAAACATACAATGTAGCATCGCTAATGTGGCTCAAGGTAAATGTATCCGCCACTATCCCGACCGGAGCAGTATCCACCAAAATATAATCGTAATGTTTGCGTAGTTCTTCAAATAATGTATCAAGGCGATCGCTTGTTAATATTTCTGCCGGATTGGGAGGAATAGGTCCGGAAACAATAACGTCCATATTTTCGTGAACTATTTGTTTGTTTACAATGTCGTTTACAGTAATGGCGTCATCCACCAAATAAGATGTGATACCGTGTTTGGCTTTAATATTTAAGTATTGCGACAATACAGGTTTGCGAATGTCTAAGCCGACTAACAGTACTTTCTTGTTAATCATGGCTAAAGACAGTGCCAAATTGATTGAGAAGAAGGATTTTCCTTCGCCTGCTACACTTGAAGTAATGATAATAACTTTGTCGTCTTTTTTCTTTAAAACGAATTTGATATTGGTGCGCACCATGCGGAACATTTCCGTCACAACGCTTTGAGCACCTTCGCGCATAACGATATTTGATGCGTTTTTGCAAAACGGTATTTGCCCCAACAATGGTATGGATGTCAGCGAAATAAGTTCTTTTTTATCACTTATCTTATCATTTATCAAATCATAAAGATAGATATAAGCGAATCCGATGCAACAACCCATTACCAAAGCAAAGAAGAGGATGAGTTTGAGTTTTGGTGATACCGGTGTCAAGTCGGTATAAGCAGGGTCGATGATTTTTGCAACATTTGTAGCCGAAGCTAAAGTCAGTTCGGTTTCTTCGCGTTTTTGGAGTAAAAACAGGTAGAGTTGCTGTTTAACTTGTTGTTGGCGTGCAATCTCTATGTAATGCCTTTCAATGGTCGGGACATTGCCTATTTTGTCGATAAATTGCTTGTTTTTTGCAACTAAATCTTTGCGCATTATCTCTAAACCGCTTTTTACGTTTTTTACGGTTTGTGCAATGTTGCTTTTAGTCAGCAATATCTGTTCATGTTGTTGCTCCAATATCGGGTTAATTTCATTGGTAGAGCGTTTGATGCGCAAATAATCCAACAGTTGCGTATTGTATGCCTCTATCACTTTCGATAACGCCTCGTCTTCTATGCCGATATTGCCGGGAATCATCGCATCTTGATTACGCGGATCTTCTATGTAACTTTCGATAAACGCCACTAAACCGATTTGTATTTCAACGCTGGCTATCTGTTTTTCGTAATCACCGGCTGTTTCGATGAACAATTTCGATTGTGAAGTGATATCGGCAAGCTTATGTTCTTTTTTGTAGTTTTCTACATTGTTCTCTACATCTTTTAACTCTTTCGATATCAATTCCAGTCGCTCATTGATAAAATCGGCGATTTGTATTGACATACGATTTTTGTCCATCATGGCATCGCGATTGTATAACTCCACAACTTTATTGATGATGTCCGTGCTTTTTTCTATTTGTGGATATACAATGGCTATTTTTATAGCATCCGTTTTTTTGGATACCAATCCTGCGGTTATCAATTTCCCATAACGTTCTACTAATACTTGCAAGGGTTCAATTTCAAATTTCAGTTTATAGGGTTTGTCGCTTGGATAGTTTTCCACAAAAGTAAATTCAGCCCACTGTGTTTTTATTGGTTGTGCAAGCGATTCAACTTCCACTTTTTCTGTGGTAGTTTGCCACCAACTGTAATTTTTTTTGTAAGTAAAAGTTAATTTGTAGGTGCCGTTTTTTTGGTAATTCACCGTTACGCGGAAAAATCCTTTCAAATTGTTGTAAAACTCTTGTGGATAAACGATAGAGATAGGCTCGTTACCGTAAACTTCTATATATTTCAGTTTATCTTTTATGTAGGTGGCGGTTTGTAAATCCAATTCCGTTATCATTTTTTGAATAATAGTCTTGGATTTTATTACCTCTATTTCGTTTTCAACATCTTTTTTTGGTGCAAGAATGTCTTTCATACCGCTTCCGGAAAGGAAACCAGCCATAGGATTAGCGTCGTCGCTGTGTACGAGTATGGTAGAATAAGTTTGAAATTTTACCTGTGCTTGCTTAATGTAGATAAAGCCCAGCACTAAACAACTAAAAATGGCAATAGCGAAGATGTGCCATTTTTTGAGGTATTTTATCAAAAGTTCCCTTACGTTGATTTCCTGATTGAGTTTGTTTGTGTTTATCGGTTTTTCCATCATGAGAAATTACTTGTTCATTTCATATTGATAAGTGCCACAATTATAGTTACTGTAGAAGCTAAAGTGGATACGGCAGACAACCAAAGCGACACATTGAGTGAAGCTGCCGAACGCAGTTTGGTTGCGTTGGGTTCTACGTATATAACATCGTTTTGTTGTAGGTAATAATAAGGCGACGACAGCGGATTCAATGAATTGAGATTTAAGCGCACAAATTGTTTTTTGCCGTCAGCTTCACGTATTAACAATACATTTTCGCGTTTGCCGTAAACTGTCATATCGCCGGCAAGTCCGAGTGCTTCTAAAATGGACACGCGCTCGTTGTTAATGGTATAAGAACCCGGGCGGTTGACTTCGCCCAAAACTGTAACTTTGTAATTAAGAAACTGAATGGTTACAATCGGGTCTTTGAGGTATGACGACAACTTACTTGTTATCAAATCGACGGCTTCAGATTTTTTTAGTCCGGCCACTTTTAGTTTGCCAATGACAGGGAAACTGATTTCACCGTTAATGTCTACCAAATAGGGTTGAAATGTAGGTGTAGTGGATATTTGTCGTGTTCCGGGCGACGTATAAGTTATAATGGGAAGGTTGAACGGTGCTACTGCCAACGGTTCCATTCCGGAAACAACAATGGTGAGCATGTCGCCGGTAACGATGCGCGCTTCGTAAAGCGTGGAAGTACCCATTAACGAATCTTGTTCTGTAATACCCTTAAAATAAGGTATTTTTTTGTTTGATGCACACGAAAATAGCAATAAAGCAGCCAGTAGCGACAGAACTATTTTTTTTGTCATATTTTAATTATCTTTGGTTGTATTGTTGCTCGTAATATTTCTGATAACTGCCCGATGTGATGTGATTCACCCACGTTTCGTTGGCTAAGTACCAATCAACAGTTTTTTCCAGTCCTTCTTCAAATTGCAGCGACGGATGCCATCCCAACTCTTTTTGAATTTTAGACGAATCGATGGCATAGCGCAAGTCGTGTCCGGCGCGGTCTTTTACAAAGGTAATAAGTTCGGCAGATTCACCGGCGCGGCGACCGAGTTTTTTGTCCATAATGGCGCATAAAGTGTGAATAAGGTCAATGTTTGTCCATTCATTGTTACCGCCAATGTTGTAAGTTTCGCCATTTTTGCCTTTGTGAAAAATAATATCAATAGCACTAGCGTGGTCGTTTACATACAACCAGTCGCGTATATTCTCGCCTTTGCCGTAAATGGGTATCGGACGTTTATTTTTGATGTTATTGATGGCTAAAGGTATCAATTTTTCGGGAAATTGATTGGCGCCATAGTTGTTCGAACAATTGGAAATAACAATCGGCAAACCGAACGTATCGTGATAGGCGCGAACAAAATGGTCGGACGATGCTTTACTTGCCGAATAGGGCGAGTGTGGGTCGTAGCGGGTTGTTTCGGTAAAGAGAGTGCCGTCGCATTCCAACGCACCGTAAACTTCATCGGTAGAAACATGATAGAAAAGTTTACCTTCCATATTGTTTTTCCATGCTTCTTTGGCAGCGTGTAAAAGGTTGCAAGTGCCCATTACGTTGGTATGGATGAAGGCAAACGGATTGGTAATAGACCTATCAACGTGCGATTCTGCGGCTAAGTGGATAATTCCGTCAGGGCGGTATTTTTCAAATAGTTTGTTAATGGCTTGAAAATCGACAATATCTACTTTTTCAAACACATAGTTAGGCGCATCGCACACATCGGTAAGATTTTCGAGATTACCGGCATAGGTCAGCACATCAACATTTACAATCTTGTAATCGGGATATTTGTTAACAAACAAACGCACTACATGAGAGCCTATAAACCCCGCTCCACCTGTGATAAAAATAGTTTTAGCCATCATTAGTTTGTTTTTTTTCAATATAAAGTAAACGATTGCAAAAGTAATTTATTTTGTTGATAAAAAAAATAGTTACAGCCATTAAAAAGCGCAAACAAAGCCGATTTGCTCAATTTCTTATGTAAAAAACTCATTATATGTATTTTATTAATTGACATCCGATAGCACAACGCAAGCATTTTTTTGCATCGCAATAGTTAGTTTTCAGTTGCAAAATGGCTTGTGTATCAGCAGCATTTTCGGCAGGCAGGTGCAAATCTCGAAATTTTGTTACTATATGGTTGCGTTCCAGTGGCAAACTTTCCAACAAATTTAACGCTGTTTCTTGCAATGTTTCATCGCCATGTTTTTTACCATAAGCAAACAAAAACGGCACGACAGTATTGATTGTAATGATGTTGACGGAACTTTCCGAAAGAGATTTTATGCGTTTTGGGCTTTCTTTCCCAAATGTGTAATGCGTATCCCAATATTTGCCGGCGGAAATGTTAAAAAACGAACGTATCTCTTGATAATTTTTGCACTCTAACAATTTGGACAGCAAACGGTTAGATTTATGCACTAATGCGGCGAACTGTGCCATACGAACGGTTGGAAAGTTGGCGGGACGAAGCCGTAGAAATTTCCATTGGATACACATTGGTTGTCGCAATTGGTATTTTTGGCTTAAAAAACGGTACTCTTTTGCCAACGATTGCACATAATCGTCCTTTTTTTCGCTATCCAACCAACCCGCTTGCCCAAAAAGTAAACTTTCAATTTGAAACAAATTGTCCTTGTGTTTCCCCAAAATGGTTAGCGGCAGCGACTTTGCCGTTTGTTCAAACGCATCGGCATTGGTCGAAAAACCGAAGTTGCGGCACAAAGTGATATAAAACGCTTCTTCCCAATTGTTAGTCGTTTGTGCAAGAATGGCGTCCACAGCGTTTACTTTACGTTCGAGCCGTTCTATTAAAAGACGATTGAGCCAGTGACGAATTGTAATTTCCTGAATAGAAGATAGTTTATCGGCGCAATAAGGCATTTGGCGACAAGTTTGAATGGCTTTGTATTTTGTTGCCAATTCGGTTGGTACGGCAATTTCCCACTGCGGAATTAATCCTTTTTCGGTACGTTTTACTTCACAATCGGCATTGAACACTACATGAAGAATAACCGAATCGTAAGCCTTGTCGGTTTCGTGCCCGTGACGAAACCAATCGCTCGAATTGACGTGAAATTCCACATTGCCGCACCACAATTGTGTGCCTATTTTCACTTTGGCGTTGAATACGTCAGGACCCGCATCGGAATTGGGCTGACCGATGTCGATAATTTCCAACGGTTCACCTGCCGTAGTTGTGGGTGAAAGCGGAAATTGTTTCTGAAACCAAATGTAGTGCAACAAATCTTCGTTCATAGTAGCTGACGAGAAAAATCCATAGCGCAAAAGTAAAAAAAAACTGTCTATTGGCAAAACATTAAAAAACATTTAGAATGTTTTGTTTATTAAAAAATTAGTTGTAATTTTGCTGTATGAAAAAGATAATTCACTTTCTAAAAAATGTCTGTGCGATAAGTTTTTTTACCCTCTTTTTTTGGGCAGCATTTGACCCTTTTTGTCCAATAGACGGTGGTTATACACTTCATCTTATGTTTGCTTGGATGTTGTTGGCATTCATAGAAGGGATGTTTGAAGTATGACTATTTCTAAATAAATAACTCTACTTTACCCACCTTTTCGGTGGATTTTTTATTTCATTTTTCTTACAATCACACTTACGCTTTTTTTTATAAAATTAAGAAAAAGAGAAAGAAACAGACCTTAAATATTTTGTACATTCAATAAAAATGTGTACTTTTGCAGCCGCTTTTCTCTAAAAAAGCGGATATTTTATTAATCACCAAATCATTTAGTATGGTAAACAATTATGAAACTGTTTTCATTTTAACTCCCGTTTTGTCTGATGCACAGATGAAGGAAACAGTAGAAAAATTCAAAGGATTGTTGGTGTCGGAAGGCGCCGAAATCGTGAATGAGGAGTGCTGGGGTTTGAAAAAATTGGCTTATCCAATTGAAAACAAATCGACAGGTTTTTATGCGTTGCTTCAATTCAAAGGCGATTCGTCTTTGGTTGAAAAATTGGAAGTGCAATTCCGTCGCGATGAACGTGTAATTCGTTTCCTGACGTTCCGTCTGGATAAATATGCGGTAGAATATGCAGCTAAACGAGTAAATAAATTTAAAGCAGAAAAGGAGGCTTAATCATGGCAAACAACAATCAACAAGACATCCGTTATTTGGCTCCGGTAGCAGTAGATAACAAGAAAAAGAAATACTGCCGTTTCAAAAAAAGCAGAATCAAATACATTGATTATAAAGACCCGGAATTTTTGAAAAAATTCCTCAACGAACAGGGAAAAATTCTTCCTCGTCGTCTTACCGGTACTTCGTTGAAATACCAACGCAAAGTTGCCCAAGCAGTTAAAAGAGCACGCCATTTGGCATTGCTTCCCTATGTAACCGATATGATGAAATAATTAAAGGAGGAAAATTATGCAAGTTATATTAAAAGAAGATGTTATCAACTTGGGTTACAAGGATGATATTGTAACGGTAAAAGACGGTTACGGTCGTAATTATTTAATTCCTACGGGAAAAGCAATCATCGCTAACGAAGCGGCGAAAAAAGTGCTTGCCGAAAACTTGAAACAACGCGCTCATAAATTGGCTAAAATAAAAGCCGATGCTGAAGAGTTGGCTGCCAAACTCGAAGGTTTGTCGCTGACTATCGGTGCAAAAACAAGCTCTACAGGTACAATTTTCGGTTCTGTAACCAATATTCAGGTGGCTGAAGAGTTGGAGAAAAAAGGCTTTGAAATTGACCGCAGAATTATTGTTATTAAAGACGCAATTAGAGAAGTTGGAAAATACAATGCAGTTATCAAATTGCACAAAGAAATTTCTGTTACTATCGAATTAGACGTGGTTTCGGAATAATTTTTCCAAATTTTTATATTTAAAAAGGGCAATCCATTTTTTGGGTTGCCCTTTTTTGTGCGTGTTATTTGTAGGTTTAAAAATCGACTGTAACGCGTAAGTTTACCATAAATCCGGTAAGGTAATTGGGCACGGCGAACTGTTGGTTGTAGATGTCGGTTACCCAATAGTAAGAGTTTACGTTTTTGATATTCAGCAAGTTGAAAAATTCGAGGTTAATCCAGAAAGATTTTACTACATCTTGTTTGCTCATAAATTTTTCGCGTCCCTGCATAAATCCGCGCGATGCACCAATATCTACGCGACGGTAGGGTTTGGTACGCAAAACGGCTTGGTAGCGTTCGCTGCGCGGTGGTCCAAATGGAAGCCCGTCAGCCCAAATAAATTTCAGGTGTACTTTATATTCGGGATGATTGGGAAAATAGTCTTGGAAAAAAATGGAAACGCTGTAGCGCTGTTCGTTAGGTCGCGAAATCCATTTCGGATAGACCGTTCCCAAATGGTTGCCTTTGTTGCTGTAAACTTCGTACGAATCGTCCAAAACATCTTCTTTTGATTTCATCCACGAGAACGAAATCCACGAGTCGGTTCCGGGGACAAATTCGCCGAACAGCTTCAGGTCAATACCTGTGGTGTAGGCTTTTGCATTATTTTCGCCGGCGTAGCGTATGCGTACATTATCTACATAGTATGAAATAATATGGTCGGCTGGTTTGTAATAAGCTTCGGCGGTCAGTTTGAACGGTCTGTTCCACAATCTAAAGAAATAGTCGGCTCCCAGCACCAAGTGCAACGAACGTTGGGCTTTGATGGCTGCGTTGGGCACCATTGTAGTGTTGCCGTTGATATCGGTTACGGGACGTAAAATTTCTTTGTAAAAAGGTGTTTGGTAGTAAAGCCCCGCTGCAAAACGGAAGTTGAAATCCTGTTTCCATTTCGGAAAATAGGTTACCGTTCCTCTCGGGCTAATGAGAAATTCTTTGTTGTAGCTCCACCAGTTGGCGCGTAAACCTCCGGTAAACGACCAAAGACCGTGCTCTCTGCGCAGTTTATAAACGTCTTGAACATAAGCGGTTAAGCGCGTGGAATACATATCGATGTGCGATGTAAGATTGTAGATAAGTTCTACTCTGTTGGGGTTGTAGGGCATGGAATAACCTGCCGAATCACGGAATTCCCATTCTTGTATGCGGTCGAAAATGATTTCTTCTTGTGCTCCAACACCCCATTGCAAAGTGTTGTTTTGGTAACGAAATTCGCCCATATGCGAAAAGTTGGCTACGGTAGCCGACAGGCGATTTCGCGCGTGTTCGTGGTAGGTGCCTACTCCGAGCGTGGTTTTTGCTTTGTCGGTTTTGTCCGCACTCGAAAGGTCGAGGTCTGCCAACCAATATTGTCCCGTAATGTCGTAAGTTTCTTGTTCGTTGGTGTTGAATGCCGACAGCATAAAACTCAAATCGACGTTTTTAGAGGGTTTGTAATTGGTAGTAAAAGCACCGAAGAAAGTTCTAAAAATGTCGTTTTCCATGCCGTCGAAATAGACTTTAAAATTTCGGCTCATTTGCAACGTACCAAACGATGTTTCGCGTTCTTTGGGGATAAATCGGTAGGTGTTTTGCGAAATATTTCCCAAAAATGTTATTTCCCACTTCGGATTAAAACGGTAAGTTAGGTAAGTTTGGTAATCAACAAACCACGGCGAATATTCGCCTTTGGTGTCGAGCGAACCGAGTAGATAAGCCGATGTTTTATAGCGTATTCCGTGCATTTGTGTAAATTTCTTTCCTGCAGAGCCCACGTAAGCCGATGCTCCCAAAAGACTGACAGAAGTGGCGGCTTCAAATTTTTTAGGTTTTTTGTAGGTGATGTTGAGCACAGACGACATTTTATCGCCAAATTTAGAATCGAAACCGCCCGCCGAAAATTCTACGCTGTTTACCATGTCGGGATTGATAAAACTAAGACCTTCTTGTTGCCCCGACCGTACCAAGAGCGGGCGATAAACTTCTATACCGTTCACGTAAACGCTGTTTTCGTCGTAGTTACCGCCGCGTACCGAATATTGCGAACTGAGTTCGTTGGTGGAACTTACTCCCGCAAAAGTTACCAGCAGCGATTCAATGTTACCGCCCGAAGCGTCGGGCATAAGGCGAAATTTGTCGGTATCAATGGTTTGCATGGTAGAAGTTTGGCGTCTGTGCGCTCTCACTTCCACATCTCCTATTTGCGTGCTGGTAGTCGGTAAAATTACGTTGATGTTCACCGATTGCCCACTCGATTTAAAGGTGCGTTCAATGCTTTCGTAGCCGATGCACGAAAAAACGATGGTGAAAGAGTCTGCCGGTGTGAGTGCCAATTCGTAAAAACCGTTTTCATTTGAACTGCAGCCGTTAGTAGTGCCTTTTTCGCTTATGTTAGCTAAGTCAATAGCGCGTTTGGATTCGTCCATGACGTAGCCGCGCACGTAAAATTTCGATTGTGCTTGGCAAATCAGTGAAAAGAACAGAGCTATAATGATTAAGTGTGGTTTCAAAATTTCAAATTTTAAGCTTTTAACGCTGAATTCTAACTAATTATTGTAAGTTTGGCATATTTTAATAGCAGTTGCTTGTTGCCGTGGTCTTTAAATTCGATTAAGGCTTTAGTGCTGTCGCCGCTGCCGGTAATGTCAAGCACAGTGCCTTCACCGAAAGTGAGGTGTGTTATTTTGTCGCCAATTTTCAAACCGTAAGTGTTTTGCTCTTCGGTAGGTGTGGAAGCTACTTGCGCCAACGGTTTCAAGTTGCGCGGACGGGCGGAAGTTGTTTGCCGTTGCGAAAGGAAAGAAAATCTCTCTTTTCGTATATCTTCTCTTTGCTTTTCGGGAAAGTCGATGAATTTGTCGTCAATTTCGTATAAAAAACGGCTTGGTTTGCTGAATTGTGTTTGTCCATTGCGGAAACGCGATTTGGCGTAACTGATGTTACAAGCTGTTTTTGCCCGTGTAATGGCAACATAAAACAGCCGTCGTTCTTCTTCCAGTTCTCGTTCATTTTTGCAGAGAATTGACGGGAAAAGGTCTTCTTCCATACCGACAATATAAACATAGGAAAATTCCAATCCTTTGGCGGCATGTACGGTCATCATCGTAATGCGTTCGGTCGTGTCGTCTTGGTCGGTGTCTTGGTCGGTGAGCAGCGATACTTCCGAAAGAAAATCGACTAAACCGATATCCATACTGCCATTGTTCACGCGCATATCGCAAAATTCATGTATGGCGCTGAGCAATTCTTGTATGTTTTCTTTTCGACTTTGGTTTTCAGGTAACGTGTCCGTCGATACATCGTTCATAATGCCACTTTCCATAATCACTTTTTCGGCTACGGAATAGGCATCGTGTTCGGCGTTGAATGCTATAAACTCTTGCATCATGTTGCCGAACTTTATCAATTTAGCGGCTGTTCCGCTGTTTACGGGCAAGTTGTAGGCTATTGGGTCGCTAGTTACCGCTAAAGCGTTGGTGTGTTGCACATGCGCGGTTTCCAGCACTTTTTGTTGAGTAGTATTGCCGATGCCTCTGATCGGATAGTTGATGATGCGTTTAAATGCTTCTTCGTCGTTAGGATTGATAATAAGGCGCAAGTAGGCTAATATATCTTTAATTTCTTTGCGTTGATAAAACGACAGTCCGCCGTAAATTTTGTAGGGGATATTGCGTTTGAGCAAGGCTTCTTCTAAAATGCGCGATTGTGCGTGGGTGCGGTAAAATATGGCAATGTCGGAATAGCGGATGCCTTTTTCGGTTACAAGGTTGTAAATTTTGTTGGCAACGGTAAAGCCTTCATCGAAATCGCTGTAACAACCGGTTATTTTTAACTTTTCGCCTACTGCCAATTCCGAAAAAACAGTTTTGGGAATACGGTGTTCATTCTTTGAAATTAACGAGTTAGCGGCGTTTACAATCATTTGTGTTGAGCGGTAGTTTTGCTCAAGGCGAAACAGGCGACAGTTGTCGTGTGTTTTTTGAAACGACAGCATATTGTCAATATTTGCTCCGCGAAACGAGTAAATGCTTTGGGCGTCATCGCCCACAATACAAATCCGCCCGCATTTTTCTGCCAATTTATTGACTATCAGGTGTTGTGCTATGTTTGTATCTTGATATTCGTCTACTAAGATGTACGAAAAACGATTTTGGTAACTTTCGAGCACATCGGGGCAGTCGCGAAACAAGATATAGGTGTAGAGTAGCAAGTCGTCAAAATCCATGGCGTTGAACTCTTTGCAACGCTGACAGTAGAGTTTATATAATTCCCCGAAACGCGGTATTTGGGCGTGCAAATCGTCTTTCGCAAATTCAGCTTTCGAAGTGTAAACAGTCGGTGTTATCAGGTTGTTTTTAATGTTTGATATGCGTGCGGCTATAGTGTTGGCTTTGTAGATTTTGTCGTCCAATTGCAATTCTTTTATCAAACTTTTCACCAAACTTTTAGAATCAACCGAATCGTAAATAGTGAATTGTGGTGTAAATCCGATGCGCTCTGCTTCGGTGCGCAATATGCGGTAAAAAATAGAGTGGAATGTTCCCATCCACAGCCATCGGGCTTTCTTTTCGCCTACAACATTGGCGATGCGATTTTTCATTTCGCGAGCGGCTTTGTTGGTAAAAGTAAGTGCCAAAATAGTGGACGGGTTCCAGCCGTTTTCGAGCAAGTAAGCGATTTTATAGGTCAGCACGCGAGTTTTTCCTGAGCCTGCGCCCGCCACAATCACGGATACGCCTTCATTATATTGTACGGCAGCCCATTGTTCGTCGTTAAGAAGCTCTTTGTATGCGGTGTTTGGGATTTCCATGTTCAAAAAATATCAAAATACAAAGATACAAAAATAGCGGGAAACGAGCCTTGTAGAGTAGCAAAAAAGGAAGTTTTTTGAAAAATGTCTTTCTAAACAGTAAGGCTTGCCGATTTAATCTTTGTTTTTGTCAGGATAGTCAATGGTGTAGTGCAACCCGCGACTCTCTTTGCGTGCCATTGCTTGTTTAATAATTAGGTAAGCAACGCTGATACGGTTGCGCAGTTCGCATATTTCGCGCGACACTACCGAGCGGTCGAAAAGACTTTCCGTTTCGCGGAACAATATTTCGAGGCGCGCCATGGCACGTTGTAGGCGCAGATTGGAGCGTACAATACCCACATACGAACTCATTATTTGCTCTACTTCTTTCACGCTTTGGGTAATCAACACCATTTCTTCGGGCAGCGAAGTGCCTTCATCGTTCCACAATGGCACTTTGTCATTGTAAGCAATGTTGTCCACTTTTGTCAAAGCATCTTTTGCAGCAGCATCGGCATAAACAATGGCTTCAATCAATGAGTTGGATGCCAAACGGTTGGCACCGTGCAAGCCGGTACACGAACATTCGCCTGCTGCATAAAGCCGCTGAATGCTACTTTCGCCGTTCAGATTTACCGCAATACCGCCACACAAATAGTGCGCTGCCGGTGCTACGGGAATGTAATCTTTAGTAATGTCAATACCTAATGAGAGGCATTTGTCGTAAATATTCGGGAAATGTTTTTTTGTCTCTTCCGCATTTTTGTGGGTAACGTCGAGAAAAACATGGTCGGAGCCGGATTGCTTCATTTCGGTGTCAATGGCGCGTGCAACGATGTCGCGCGGTGCAAGTGAGCCACGTTCGTCATATTTAAGCATGAATTTTTGACCTTTTAAAGTGCGCAATTCTGCGCCGTAGCCGCGCAAAGCTTCGGTAATGAGAAATGAAGGACGTATTTTTGGATAGAACAATGCCGTGGGATGAAATTGAACAAATTCCATATCTTTTATAATGCCGCGCGCGCGGTGCACCATAGCGATGCCGTCGCCTGTGGCAACGACCGGATTGGTGCTTGTCAAATAAACATTGCCGATGCCGCCCGTCGCCATCATGGTAATTTTGCCAAGAAACGTGCTGATGCTACGAGTTTGTTGGTTGAGGGCATAAACGCCGTAGCATTCGATATTGGGTGTTTGGCGCGTAACAATTTCGCCCAAATGGTGTTGAGTAATAATGTCGATGGCAAAAAAATGTTCGAAAATATCAATATTGGAATGTTCTTGCACACGTTGTTTCAGTCGTTGTTGAATTTCGTAGCCGGTGGTGTCTTTGTGATGCAATATGCGAAATTCCGAATGACCGCCTTCTTTGTGCAAATCGAAAGTGCCGTCATTTTTTTTGTCGAATTCCACGCCCCAATTTATTAATTGTTTAATCTGTTTGGGGGCGTTTTTCACCACTTTTTCTACCGCTTTCAAATCACACACACCACTGCCGGCAATCAGCGTGTCTTGAATATGCTTTTCGTAATCGTCCAGTTGAAGGTCGGTTACCGACGAAATGCCGCCTTGTGCCAAAGAAGTATTTGTTTCATCTAATGTCGTTTTGCACAAAATGGCGACTTTGTACTTGTCAGCTACCTTTAAAGCAAAACTCATTCCGGCAATGCCACTTCCAATGACCAAAAAATCGTATTTATAAACCATAATTTGATTTTTGCAAAATCTTTTTTGTTGCTATACAAATGGTTACAGGTAATAAATCCTGCAAAATTACCACGCTTCAAAAGTAATTAAAAACCTTCGATAAATTACCATATTTTAGAGGTTGTTTTTTTGATGTCAAAAAATGAGCCGTATCAATGAAAAAATTAGTACCTTTGTAATTCTGAATATAAGCTTCTGTTTTTGGGCGAATTAATATCAAAAATGGAAGTCGTTTCAATTTTTATAAGGGCTATTTTCTAAATTTATAACTAATAATAAACAATAACTCATTTTATTTATGGCAGAAAAAAAATTAAATCTGTTGGCTGATTTTCCGGAAGTAACCACAGAAGAGTGGATGGCGAAAATCGAAGCCGACCTCAAAGGAGCTGATTTTACCAAAAGGCTCGTTTGGAGAACCAACGAAGGGTTTAACGTGATGCCTTTCTACCGTGCCGAAGATTTAGCCGATATTGCAACTACCGAATCGGCTCCGGGCGTATTTCCTTTTGTACGCGGTACCAAAAAGGATAACAGTTGGTATGTGCGTCAAAACATCGATGCCAAAGATGTGAAAGCCGCCAATGCCAAAGCATTGGACATCTTAAATAAAGGCGTTGATTCGATTGGTTTCAAACTTGGCAAAAGCGTTTTGGACAAAGAGAGCATTGCTACTTTGCTTAAAGGTATTTATGCCGAATGTGTAGAATTAAACTTTAAAATTTGTCTTAATCATTCGGCTGAATTTGTAACGCTATTGGCGGATTATTTCAAAACACAAGGCTACGATTTGGCAAAGGTGAAAGGCTCTATCAATTGCGACCCGATTAACCATATGCTGAAAAAAGGCAAAAAATTGAACAAAGCTTCTGTAGCTGCTATTCTGAAAGAGATGGCAGATGCGCAACAGCAATTGCCGAAATTTCGCTTAATTGGCGTAAACTCCATTAGTTTAAACAATTCAGGGGCTTATTGTTCACAAGAACTTGGTTACGCTTTGGCTTGGGGTGAACAGTACATGGAAATGTTGACCGAAGCGAACGTTCCCGCTGAAAAAGCTGCTAAAACTATCAAATTTAATATGGGTGTCGGCGGTAATTATTTTATGGAAATTGCAAAATTCCGCTCTGCACGTCTGTTGTGGGCTAAAATAGTGGATGCCTTCCAACCAAATTATCCTAAAAAATGTGAGGCTACTAACGATGCCGCTTGCTATTGCGCAGCAAAAATGCACATCCATGCCGAAACATCTAAATTCAATAAAACCATTTACGATGCACACGTCAATTTGCTTCGTACAGAAACGGAAGCGATGAGTGCGGTTTTAGGTGGAGTAGATTCATTGACGGTGATGCCTTTCGATATTACCTACAAAGCAAGTGACGATTTTTCGGAGCGTATTGCTCGCAATCAGCAACTGCTGTTGCGTGATGAATCGCACTTTGGTAAAGTAACCGATCCGGCTGCCGGTTCGTATTATATCGAAAATCTGACGGCGAATATTGCCGAACAAGCTTGGAAATTGTTCTTGGAAATCAATGCTAACGGCGGTTTCTTTGCTGCCGTAGAGAGCGGAAAAATTCAGGAAGAAATGAAAGCAACAGCTGCCAAACGTTTGAAAGACGTGTCGTCGCGCAAAGAAATATTGCTCGGTACCAACCAATTTCCGAATTTTGATGAACAAGCTGCTGAAAAGATTGTAAAAGAAGCTTGTAGTCACAAACGTGGTTGCAGCGAAGAGCCTACTCTTGAAATGTTGCCTCATGTGCGTGCTGCTCAAGAATTTGAAGAATTGCGTTTGGAAACGGAGCGTTCGGGCAAACGTCCTAAAGCCTTTATGCTTACCATCGGCAATCTGGCAATGCGTTTAGCACGCGCCCAATTTTCGTGCAATTTCTTGGCTTGTGCCGGATACGAAATCATTGATAATCTTGGTTTTGAAACGGTAGAAGAAGGTGTGAAAGCCGCTCAAGAAGCCAATGCCGACATTATTGTACTCTGCTCAAGCGATGACGAATATGCCGAATATGCTCCGGCTGCGTTCAAAGCTATCAACGGCAAACAAATTTTTGTAGTTGCCGGTGCACCTGCCTGTATGGAAGAGTTGAAAGCTCAAGGAATTGAACATTTCATTCATGTGAAAGCGAATGTTTTAGATACGCTCAAACTATTTAATGCGAAGTTATTAAAGTAAAAAAACAGGACTCTTTCAAATAGTAAATTAATTTGTAACATCTTGATATTTAAATAATAATGAAACCAGATTTCAGTAAAATTAATATTAAATCCGTTGCTGCCGGCAAAGCTGAAAGCAACGCGGAAAATTGGCTGACGCCGGAACAGATTTCCGTAAAGCCCATTTATACGAAAGAAGACCTTGAAGGTCTTGAACATTTGAACTATGCCGCCGGTTTGCCGCCATTTTTGCGTGGTCCTTACAGTGGTATGTATCCGATGCGTCCGTGGACAATTCGTCAATATGCAGGATTTTCTACAGCTGAAGAATCTAACGCATTTTATCGTCGCAACTTGGCTGCCGGTCAAAAAGGTTTGTCAGTTGCTTTTGACTTGCCTACGCACCGTGGCTACGATGCCGACCACGAACGTGTAGTGGGCGATGTTGGTAAAGCCGGTGTGTCCATTTGCTCGCTCGAAGATATGAAAGTGTTATTTGACGGTATTCCATTGAATAAAATGTCGGTTTCTATGACAATGAACGGTGCCGTGTTGCCTATTTTGGCGTTTTACATCAACGCCGGATTGGAGCAGGGAGCTAAATTGGAAGAGATGGCGGGAACCATTCAAAACGACATTCTTAAAGAATTTATGGTGCGCAATACCTACATCTATCCGCCAAAATTTTCCATGAAAATAATCGCCGATATTTTTGAATACACGGCGAAAAATATGCCAAAATTTAATTCGATTTCTATTTCGGGTTATCACATGCAGGAAGCCGGTGCTACTGCCGACATCGAATTGGCATATACTTTGGCGGACGGGCTCGAATATTTGCGTGCCGGTGTAAATGCCGGTATGGACATTGACGCATTTGCACCGCGTTTGTCTTTCTTTTGGGCTATTGGTACCAATCATTTTATGGAAATTGCCAAGATGCGTGCAGCGCGTATGTTGTGGGCAAAAATTGTGAAACAATTCAATCCGAAGAACCCGAAATCATTGGCATTGCGTACCCACTCTCAAACTTCAGGATGGTCGCTCACGGAGCAAGACCCGTTCAATAACGTTGGTCGTACTTGTATCGAAGCTATGGGTGCGGTTCTTGGTCATACGCAATCGTTGCACACCAATGCACTTGACGAAGCTATTGCTTTACCGACCGATTTTTCGGCACGTATTGCACGCAACACGCAAATTTACATTCAGGAAGAAACAAAAGTTTGCAAACAAATAGATCCTTGGGGAGGTTCGTATTATGTGGAAGCTTTGACGAACGAAATCGCTAACAAAGCGTGGGCGCATATTGAAGAAATTGAAAAATTGGGCGGTATGGCTGCCGCTATCGAAACCGGTATTCCAAAAATGCGTATCGAAGAGGCTGCTGCACGTACGCAAGCACGTATTGACTCGGGTGAGCAAAAAATTATCGGTGTCAACGAATTCCGTTTGGAATACGAAGATCCGATTGACATCCTTGAGGTGGACAACACAGCTGTTCGCAAGCAGCAAATTGAACGTTTGAACGAGCTTAAAGCCAATCGCGACGAAGCTGCCGTGAAAAAAGCTTTGGCTGCCCTTACCGAATGCGTGAAAGAGTTTAACGACGGCAAAAAGAGCGATAAAAACTTGCTCGCATTAGCTGTCGAAGCTGCACGCGTTCGTGCTACTTTAGGTGAAATTTCCGATGCCTGCGAAGTTGTCGTAGGTCGTTATAAAGCAACAATTAGAACAATTTCAGGAGTGTACAGCGCAGGAACAAAAAATGATGCAGACTTTAAGAAAGCCTGTGATTTGACCGCAGAATTTGCAAAGAAAGAAGGTCGTCAACCACGTATAATGGTTGCAAAAATGGGTCAGGACGGACACGACCGTGGTGCTAAAGTAGTAGCTACCGGTTATGCCGACTGTGGTTTCGACGTAGATATGGGACCATTGTTCCAAACACCCGCCGAAGCTGCCAAACAAGCTGTGGAAAACGACGTGCATGTATTGGGTGTCAGTTCGTTGGCTGCCGGTCACAAAACGCTTGTGCCGCAGGTTATTGCCGAGTTGAAGAAATTGGGACGCGAGGATATTATTGTCATCGCCGGCGGCGTTATTCCCGCTCAGGACTACGATTTCCTGTATAAAGCAGGTGTTGCTGCCATTTTTGGACCCGGTTCATCGGTAGCCAAATCTGCAGCTACGATTATGGAAATTTTGATGGCTGAATAATTCGCCAATTCAAAACTACGTAAAAAAACACCGCATTTCTGTGCGGTGTTTTTTGTTTTTTTTCAAAAAGATTACTCTAATATTAATGGGATTTGGAGGATATAAATTATAAAATCAACTTTTTTGTCTCTATAAAAATATCATCTTCTATGTCAATCATGGAGTTTATAAAACGGATTTTTGAGTAATCAAAAATATCTTTTGCTCGGATTGTTGTTTCGCTTATTACTTGTTTATCAAGAAGATATTGTCTTTTTGTGCCGGGTAAGAGAAATGTTTTTGGAGTAAAAAGTCCTTTTTCTGTTTCAAACACGAGATTGGAGAAAAGTGCATCTGTTACGTATCCGTTTTTTACGATGATAATATCGTCAAAATCGGTGCCTGCTATCAGTTTTTCCAATTTTTCACGGTTTGCATATTTGTAACTGTAATCTATTTCGTCAGCCTGAACAATTCCGACTTTTTGCTTTTTTCTGAAAGAATAAGGCAAAAATTCAATACTTTCTATCTCATTGACATAAAGCACTCGGCATTTGTAAAACCCTTTTTTATCGGAAAAAGGAACTTTTTCTATGTTTTTTGCCAGATTAATCTTATTCAACCCAAAATGCTCTGACGTTTTGTCCATTCGGAGTTGATGATACGATAGGTTGTAAAACTTACCGTCTTTATATTTAATGGCTTCTGTAAATTGATGGCTCATTCAAAAGGTAAATATATTTTTTCTAATACTTCGTTGTATTCACTTTCTGCATTACTTTTACTTGTAATACCTCCGCCACTGTAAAAATAAGACTTGCCGTTTTCATTGGTTATAAAACGAATTAACACCCCGCTATCCAATTCATTTCCATCAAAATAACCAAAAACTCCGGCGTAAAATCCACGATTATGAGGCTCCGAGATTTTTATTAACTCCAGTGTCGATTTTTTGGGAGCGCCCGAAACAGAGCCTGCCGGAAGCAGATTGAAAATAATATCGCCTAAATTTGAATGATAATTTACAGGTAATTTTCCTGAAATTTCCGAACTAACTTGCAGAATATCACCGTTAATTGTTTTTACTCTATCAATATATCGGTATCGTTTCACCTCTACTTCATTTGCTACTAGGCTTAATTCACTGCTTAATAACTTTACAATGGAGGCATGTTCGGCAATCTCTTTTTCATTTTCCAATATTTTTTGTTCTGCATCAGGAATATCTGCGTTAATAGTTCCTTTCATCGGGTTGGTAGAAATTATTTGGTCAGAAATTTTTACAAATCTTTCCGGCGAAAAACAAACAAATTTATCAGGAACTAACAAAGTATAAGGAGAGTTGCTTGACATGAAAATATCTCGAAGCCCAACCGAAATTTCTATCGGTGTTTTAACAGTCAGGTTGATTAAATGTGATTGTCCGGACGTTAATCCTTTCATTACCGTATCAAATCGCATTTTATACTCTTCAAAAGAAATAGGAAATGAATGGAGTGTTTTATTGACAACAACCGTTTTTTCTGCTTTGGGCTTATTACTTCCAAGCGGGGTTGTAAATAGTATGTCATTTTGTTCAAGCGGATTTTTGATGAAAACACCTTCCTGTAAATCAAAATCTACAGCAAAAAGAAACGGTTCTCTCTTTTCGCCACATTCATTCATTAATTTTTTAACTTGTTTTGCAAGCATTTTATGAAATTAGTTATTTAATAAAACAAGACCGTATTTATTGGCACAACAAAACCTATTACCAATTGAATTCAATTGGTAATAGGTGGATTTTTAACTTGTAAATTGTCAAGTTTTTCTTACATGGTCATTCCGCCACAGCAGTTTATTACTTGTCCGCTAACATAGCTCGACAAATCGGAGGCGAGGAATGTAGCTACATTGGCAACATCTTCGGGTGTTCCGCCGCGGCGCAGAGGAATTTGTTTTTCCCATTGTTGGCGCACATCTTCGGGTAGTACTCCTGTCATGTCCGTGATGATAAATCCGGGTGCAATGCAGTTGGCGCGTACGCCACGTGACCCCAATTCTTTTCCTACCGATTTTGCTAAGGCTATTAAACCGGCTTTGGAAGCTGCATAGTTGGTTTGTCCGGCGTTACCGCCTACGCCTACTACCGAACTCATATTGATGATTGAGCCGGAGCGTTGGCGCATCATAATGGGCGATACAGCGTGGATGAAATTGAATGCTGATTTGAGATTGACGTCAATGACGATATCCCATTGCTGTTCGCTCATGCGTAGCATAAGTCCGTCGCGAGTAATGCCGGCATTGTTCACTAAAATGTCGATACGTCCGAAATCTTTGTGTATATCTTCCACAACCTTATGTGTTTCGTCGAAGTTAGAGGCGTTGGAAACGTACATTTTTACTTTTACTCCAAGGTCAGCGATGGCTTTTGTTGTAGCTTTTGTAGTGTCATTGTCTGCCAAGTCCGTATAGGCAATATCTGCGCCTTCAGAGGCAAATTTTAGGGCAATCGCTTTGCCGATGCCTCTGGCTCCACCCGTAATAAGGGCTACTTTTCCTTCTAATAATTTCATAATTAATTAAATTAAAAATATTATTTTGGTGTATAATTTTGGTGCACAAAAGTAGGAATAAAAAGCGAATTATCAAAATAGTTACATTTTGTGTACAGATTTTGCCTATAAAACATAATTGCTGCAATGCAAAATAACCGATGAAATGTATTGTTTTTGAAGAATTTAATTATAAATATGTTGTTGATTATGATAAAGTATGTTTCTGCTTTTGAAGTTGAACCACTTTTTTTACAACAAAAAATGATAATATTTTCGATGTTTTAAGCGTTTAAACGTGGAACATTCAAAAAAAATGATTATTTTTGTCAATTTAAAACACGAAAAGATTTTTTAAAAATTGAAGTATAAAACCGACTGAATAAATTGATTTTTATTGAATTGTAGATAAATTGGGAAGTGACATGAAAGTTCTAATCATCTGTTTTTCAAATATTAGCAAAGTGGCTTCGATTGTTCCACTGCTTGATTCCTTGGATAGAAATTATCCACAGGACGAGTTTTGGGTGCTTAGCCGCAACTTTCTGTCGCCGCTTTTCACCCATTTCAATAGTGTAACATTTGTCGGAGCCGACATTCGTGGCGAACATAAGGGACTTAAAGGTATTTTTAAATTGTTTCGTCGATTGAAAGCTGAAAAATTTGATGTTGTATTCGACCTTCAGGGCAATCTCAGAACGCAAATTTTGTTTTGGTTGTTCAAATTTTCGGGCGTAAAACAGGCTTTCACCATCAATAAACACCGCAAAGCAACTCGTCATTTGTTGAAAAAGGGTGCTATTCATTACCGTCAGTTGACCACTATTTTTGAAAAATACGCTGAAACATTTGCTAAAGCGGGTTTGAGAACTGACGATTTGTTCGTGTCATTACCGCCGGCAACGAAGGAGCAACAAGCAAAAATCATTGAATTATACGGCAAAAAAAGTGGAAAATGGATTGGTTTTGCACCGTTTTCCAGAGCCAAAGGCAAAACATTACCTTTTAGAAAGGCAAAAAATGTCATCCGCTATTTCGATGAACAGCCGAATACTAAACTGTTTCTGTTTGGTGCAGGCGAAATGGAAAACGAAATGTTAAGTGATTGGGAAACAGTGTTTAATAACGTTTATGCTGTTAAAACTGCCTTAAAATTAGATGAAGAATTGGCACTTATGAGTCAATTGGATGTGATGATAAGTATGGATTCGGCAAATATGCATTTGGCAGCGTTAACTCGTACCCCCGTGGTGTCCATTTGGGGAGAAACGCACCCTTATGCGGGTTTTTTGGGTTGGAAGCAGTCTTACGACAATTGTGTGGGTGTGAGTTTTTCGTGCCGTCCTTGCACGGAACATAGCAACAAACGTTGCCGTTATTCTGATTATCGCTGTTTAGAGTCCATTCCATCGGCGAAAATCATCGAAAAAGTGAACAATGTATTAAAAGAGAACCATTAAAAACTATATTCTATGGGTAAAATAATTGCGATTGCCAATCAAAAAGGCGGTGTGGGAAAAACCACGACCAGTATAAATTTGGCAGCATCTCTTGCACATTTCGGGAAAAAAGTTCTTTTAGTTGATGCCGACCCACAGGCTAACGCTTCATCGGGATTGGGAATTGATGTAAAGAATATGAGCAAAACTATTTACGAATGCTTGATTGACAATGTGGCGGCAAAAGATGCCATTTTGGAAACATCAATAAAAAATTTGTACGTGATGCCATCACATATCGATTTGGTAGGAGCTGAAATAGAAATGTTGAATTTGGAAAACCGTGAAAAGGTAATGTCTAACCTATTGGCTCCCATGAAAGAACATTACGATTTTATCCTTATAGATTGCTCGCCGTCATTGGGATTAATAACCGTGAATGCTCTGACGGCTGCCGATTCGGTTATTATTCCTGTGCAAAGCGAATATTTTGCATTGGAAGGAATTAGCAAATTATTGAACACAATTAAAATCATAAAGAGCAAACTAAATCCGACTCTTTACATTGAAGGATTTGTGCTGACGATGCTCGACACGCGTTTGCGTTACGCCAATCAAGTAGCTAATGAAGTGAAAAAACATTTTGGAAATATGGTGTTCAATACAGTTATTCAGCGTAATGTACGATTGAGTGAAGCCAGTAGCTACGGTCAGCCGGTGCTGATTTACGATAAAGATTCCAGAGGCGCCGAAAATCATTTAAGTTTGGCGAAAGAATTGATAGAACGGACAAATTTGAATAAACAATGAAAAAACAAGCGTTAGGTCGCGGATTAAGTGCGCTACTCATCGACACGGAAGTAACTACGAGCGGTAGTTCGTCCATCAACGAAATTGCTATCGAAGCGATACATGCCAATCCCAATCAGCCACGCACGCATTTCGATGCGGAAGCGTTGGAAGAATTGGCTACATCTATTCGTGAAATAGGTATCATTTCACCAATCACGTTGCGCGAAATTGACAAAAATAATTATGAAATCATTGCGGGTGAACGCCGTTACCGTGCTGCCAAAATGATAGGGCTGAAAAAAATTCCGGCTTACATAAAAACGGCGGCAGACGACCAAGTGATGGAAATGGCACTTATCGAAAACATACAGCGCGAAGATTTGAATGCTATAGAAATAGCTTTGACTTACAACAAGTTGATGACCGACTATCAATTAACGCAAGAATTACTCAGTGAGCGTGTGGGAAAAAAGCGCGCAACCATTGCCAATTATCTGCGGTTGCTCAAATTGCCCGCTGAAATTCAGGTTGGTCTTAAAGACAAAAAAATAGATATGGGACACGCCCGCGCTTTGGCTGGATTGGACGACCCGACTGTGCAGATTAAATTGTATGAAGAGGTGATTAAAGGCGATTATTCCGTAAGAAAAACGGAAGAGACGGTACACGCTTATATGAAAAAATCGCCTAAAAACAAACGGCAGAAAAGTGAACTTACTGCATCGCAGCGTGAAGCAAAAGAACGCATCAGCCAACAGTTGGCGTTGAAAGTGGATTTAGCTTACTCAAATAGCGGAACAGGCAAATTGACCGTTCATTTGAAATCGGATGCTGATTTGCAGCGCATTGTAGCATTGTTTGATACAAAAAAATAAACGTGAAAAGAATCCCCGTCATCTTATTTGCAATTGTTTGTTGCGCTACTGTTTGCCACGGTGTGGAACAAACAGATGAATTGCGGATAAATGCGGAATCGGATACTTTGATGATAATTGTGCCGGATTCGGCTTTTTACACGGTGCCGCCCGATACGGTAAAAGCGATGACGTCGGCGCAACAAAAAGCGGAGTCTGCTCGTCCGATTTTTAAACCAAATCCTCAAAAAAGTGTATGGTATGCACTGCTTTTTCCGGGTTTAGGGCAAATCTATAACAGACGCTATTGGAAATTGCCGATTGTGTATGGCGGCATTGCCGGATTGACCTACGCCATTACGTGGAACGGCAAATATTATAAAGATTATTCCATGGCTTACAGGGACATTATGGACACCAATCCGAATTCAAAAAGTTACGAAAAGTTGCTGCCTTATGGTACTGACCCCAATTCACAATGGGCAAAAGATATTTTGAAACAGAAACAGAGTTTCTATCGCCGTAATAGGGATTTGAGCATCATTGGGGCGGTGGCATTTTTTGCACTTACCGTAGTCGATGCGTTTGTCGATGCGCAGTTGGCTGATTTTGACATTAGTCCCGATTTGTGGATACAGGTTGCGCCTGCTGTGATTGAACCCAATGAGCAGTTCACAACTTCGGTGGGTATGCAACTTCAATTGAAATTTTAAATTATTGATAGAAAGAAATTTATTACCTAAATGAAAGTATATTCTTATTTTGTAGCCGCATTTTTTGCCTGTACTTCTATTTCGCTTACAGCGCAAACGCCTTTGTCTTCGGTTGTATCCATTGGAACTGTGCAACACACGGATGAAGAAATAAATAGTGATTTGGATTCGGCATTTTTCGTGCCTTCCGATTTCAGCGAATCATTAGATGCTATGTTGCACGATTGGTATATGGAGCAGACATTAGTGTCCGATTGTTCAAAAGATACAACAACCATCACTTATCCCGATTCTGTTTACATCGAACGTTTGCAGCAGTTGCCTTGCGTGATACCAATGCCTTATAACAGCATTGTGTCGAAAATGATTAATTTTTATATCCGTCATCCGCGTATGGTGGAAAATATGCTGGGACTTGGTGAAGTCTATTATTTCCCAATGTTTGAAACAACGTTGATGAAGTATCAATTGCCGTTGGAACTGAAATACTTGCCTGTTATTGAATCTGCACTGAATGCGCGCGCAATTTCTCGTGCCGGTGCCGGTGGTTTGTGGCAATTTATGGTTTCCACGGGGAAAATTTATAATTTGGAGGTAAACAGCCTTGTTGATGAGCGTTGCGACCCTTTGAAAGCTACTGATGCTGCTGCACGCTATCTTAAAGATTTGTACAATATTTATAATGATTGGCATTTGGTGATAGCTGCCTACAATTGTGGTCCGGGTAATGTGGCGCGTGCTATAAGAAATTCCGGCGGGAAAAAGAGCTATTGGGAAATTTATCCGTTTTTACCGGCTGAAACGCGCAGTTATGTTCCTATTTTTATAGCGGCTAATTACATTATGAATTATTATCAAGCGCACAATATGTGTCCCGCTCAGCCAACAATTACCACAGCTACGGATACGTTGATGGTGAACGATAGGGTGCATTTGCAACAAATTTCGGATGTTCTTGAAATTTCAATTGAAGAGTTGCGTTTCTTAAATCCGCAATATCGCCAAGATTTAATTCCCGGTAATATCAAAAAATATCCTTTAGTTTTGCCAATTAACCAAATAGGAGCCTATTTAGGCAATCGCGACACCATTTTGGCTTACAATAAAAACTTGGTGGAACAACCCGGAGTGATTGAACCACCTAAAGAAGCAGTTTATCAGGGAGGTTACATTTATCACAAAGTAACCCCGGGTCAAACTTTGGGTGGTATCGCGCAAAAATACCGTGTAACTGTAGCGCAGATAAAACGTTGGAACGGTTTGCGCGGTTCGATGATACGTGCCGGTAAAAAATTGAAAATTTACAAAAAAGGTTAAATATGGGACGACTTTATTATTCTATTACCGAAGTTGCGGCAATGTTTGACGTAAATCCTTCGTTGTTGCGTTTTTGGGAGAAAGAATTTGATTGTCTTTCGCCTAAAAAAAACAGTAAGGGCACGCGTTTTTATTCTGCCGAAGACATTGAGACCATTAAAACTATTCGCTATTTGGTAAAAGAGCAAAAACTGACACTATCGGGTGCTAAACAGCGTTTGAAAACCAATAAAAACGAAGTGGAGCGTAAACTCAAAATGGCTGAAAAGTTGAAAGCGATACGTGCCGAATTGATAGCCATACGCAAAGAACTCAACCAAGAAGAAGCAATACAAATGGAAATTACGGATAATATCTAAAAAATTATAGCGATGAAAACAGTAAAAACATTTCTTTTAGCGGTATTATGCTGCGTTGCTGTTTCGACTTTTGCCGAACAGAAAGTGCGCAATATTATTTTTATGATTGGTGACGGAATGGGTATCAATCAAGTATATGCAGGAATGACGGTTAACGGCAATAAACTCTATTTAGAACAATGCCCTTATTCGGGTTTTCATAAAACCTATTCGTCAAGTAGTTACATTACCGATTCGGCTGCCGGCGGAACAGCTTTGGCGTGCGGACAAAAAACCAAAAACGGTATGGTAGGGATGTCGCCCGATACGCTGCCGGTCTATTCGTCAATGTACGCTGCTCAACAAAAGGGTTTAGCTACCGGAATTGTGGTAACGTGTGTTGTAACACACGCTACGCCGGCTGCTTTTTATGCTCACCAGCCAAGCAGAAAAATGTACGAGGAGATAGCTGAAGATTTAATCCGCTACACTCCTGATGTGTTTATAGGAGGTGGTCGTAAACACTTGGAAAACCGTTCGGACAGCGTCAATTTAACGGATTCGCTGAGAAGTCGCGGTTATCAAATAGCTTATTCACAAGAAGAACTTCAAGCAATAAAATCAGGAAAAATTGCTGCGTTGTTAGCCGAAAGCGATATGCCCAGATATTCTTCGCGTGGCGATATGTTGCCGAATTCTGTAGAGAAAGCGATAGATGTTTTATCACAAAGCAAAAAAGGCTTTTTTCTGATGGTGGAAGGTTCGCAAATCGATTACAGAGGACACGACAATGACACCGAAGGCGTGGTGAGAGAAATGATTGATTTCGATAAAGCTGTCGGTAAAGCCATTGAATTTGCCAAAAAAGATAAACATACGCTGGTAATTATAACAGCCGACCATGAAACGGGCGGAATGAGTTTACAAACAGGTAACTTTTCGAACGGAACAGTTACGGCGCAATTCACCACCAAAGGTCATACGGGTGTTCTTGTGCCTATTTTTGCATACGGTCCCGGTGCGGAAAAATTCAGTGGAATAATGGAAAATACCGCATTGAAACAGAAATGTCTCGATTTGTTGAGAATAAAAACCAAATAAAATTAGTGCGCTGAAAATGCAAGTGCATAGAGTCGCATTTGTTTAACCATTGCCAACAGACCATTGGAGCGTGTAGGCGATAAATGCTCTTTTAAGCCGATTTCATCAATAAAATTGAAATCGGCTTTTAATATCTCTTCGGGAGTAAAACCTGAAAAAACATTGATGAGCAACGACACGATGCCTTTGACGATAATAGCGTCACTATCACCGTAAAAGTTGATTTTTCCGTCTTTTTTTACGGCAAAAATCCACACGCGGCTTTGGCAGCCTTTTATTAAGTTGTCGTCGGTGCGGTATTCTTCGGGAAACGGTTTTAACGATTTGCTCAAATCTACCAAATATTGGTATTTGTCCATCCAATCTTCAAAAATAGTGAACTCATCGATAATTTCTTGTTGTTTTTCTTCTATTGTCATTGTACTTAATTTATAACGGATGAACTATGCTTTTGAAGTCGTTCCAAAAGTTAGGATACGATTTGCTGACCACTTCGGGATTTTCAATAGTGATGGCACGTTTGAAAGCTACCGGCGCAAAAGACATAGCCATGCGGTGGTCGTGGTAAGTAGCGATGCTGACATCGCCCGTAACAGCCGTTTTTGCACCGTCCCAAATTAAAACGTCGTCTTTCTGATTTTGCAAAAGAAATCCCAATTTTTCTAATTCGGCAATAAGTGCAGCAATGCGGTCGGTCTCTTTAATCCTTAGGCTTTGCAGTCCGTTAAAACGGAATGGTTTGTCGGTTAAACAGCAGCAAACCGTGAAAGTTTGTGCCATATCCGGTTCGTTGATGAAATTGTATTCCATTCTATCGGTGTTACTATTTGTTGCAAGGGAAATTAAAATGCCGTCATCGATAAATTTTGTATCTATGCCAAAATGGGTGCAAAATAGATTGTGTATATTGGCATCGCCTTGGTAACTTTTATCCGAAAGTCCTTTAAGGTGGATTTGCCCCGAACCGTTTACCGCCAACATTGCGTACCAATAAGAAGCTGCCGACCAGTCATTTTCGATGGTGTAGGAGTCGATAGAGGGTTTTGCGGGGCGTATGTTAATAGTATTGCCACTTAAAGAGACAGAAAGACCAAAATCAACCATTATTTGACGTGTCATTTCTATGTAAGTATGCGAAATGCAATTGCCTGTTAAGTTGATTTGCAATCCGTTGGGAAGTGAGGCTCCCAGCATCATCAGTGCAGAAATGTATTGACTGCTCACCGAACCGTCTATGCTCACCGAGTTGCCGTTTAGCGGTACACCTTCTATCGTTAATGGTGGAAAACCTTCCTTTTCGGCGTAATCGATTTTTGCCCCAAGTTGGCGTAGTGCTTCTACCAAAAGATTTATGGGACGCTGCTTCATTCTTTCAGAACCGGTTAATGTCCATTGTCCTGCTCGCTGTGCCAAAAAAGCAGTCGCAAAACGCATAGCCGTTCCTGCTGCACCTATGTCAATGTGCTTTGATTGACCTTTTACCACTTGCTCGAAAGCTTTTGTATCGTCGCAAAGGGCAAGATTGTTGAGCACAATGTCTCTATCGGACAACGCTGCAAGAAAAAGTGCTCTGTTGCTGATGCTTTTGGAAGCCGGTAGGGTAATGCTGCCGTTAATAGGTTTATTGGATAATAGCGGAATTTTCATACGCATTTTTTAACGGATAAGAAAAGAAAATCTGTTTTTCTTTCCTGTCCATACGTCTTTTAGAAAACCTCCGAAAGTGTATCCGCCGATAATGTAAATGCGCGATGTGTCGTCCACAACAACAGATTGTCCGCAGCGTCTTTGGAAACCTTCGGGAAGGGTTATTTTTGCGGTCGGCAAAGTCCATATCATGCCATAGTTTGATGAAATCCAATGCGGGTCTTTTACCAAACCATCTTTATCTTTTCCGCCAAACAGCATCAACATACCGTCGTATTGTATGATAGATGCGCCTGTTCGGGCTGAAAAGTAGTTGGTGCTGTCGGTAAGGTTTACCCAATGACTGCCGTTTTCGGTGCTCCATACCGAATTGAGATAGTCGCCTCCGGCGGTTTCTCCTCCTGCAACGT
The DNA here is from genome assembly GCA_012837685.1 of Bacteroidales bacterium. Taxonomy (GTDB): domain Bacteria; phylum Bacteroidota; class Bacteroidia; order Bacteroidales; family Paludibacteraceae; genus DUQS01. The sequence goes on along the minus strand of DUQS01000059.1, from coordinate 7,519 downwards.
AAGCGCGAGCTTTCCCGTTAGGCGAGTAATCGACACTGATGGCTGCTCCGTTTTCCGGAAAATTGGTTGGTGCATTGCCTATATTTGTCCATTGTGTTTTGTCTGCTGTTGTATATATGGCATTGTCGGTGCCTAACGCAAATATTTTTTTGTTCATCTCGAATAGTAAATAGGAAACGGGAGCGTTGATAGCAGTGTTTGTCCATTGTTGCCCGTTGGTGCTTTGATGCAAAAGTCCATTGTCGGCTACGCAAAATCCGTCGGTGGTTTTAATGGTTTTTTGCAAAGAAGCGGTAGTTGGAAGTCCTGTTACGGCAGCGGGAAGCCATGTTTTGCCGTCGGTGCTGCTGTAGAGCGTTATATCCGATGCGGTTTTTACAAAAAGACACAACTGTCCATTATGGTAAAACGCTTTTTCTTCGACAGGTGTTTCTGTGTAGATGTTGTTTTTTATTTGTTTCCAGATGTATAAATCGGGGTCAACGGTGTGAATGCGCAGTTCTACTACATAATTTTTGGTAGTCTTTTTATCTTCTGCCCAACTTTGCAATTTGACTAAATTAGAAAAATCAATGGTATCCTTGCCCGAATATTCAATAGAATCGTTGATAAGAACTTTAGACAGCAAGCGACCGAAAATAGTCGGAACAAACGAATCTTTCGGACTTTGGTAGGGTAAAGAGTCGTAATTATAAATAAGCCCGCTATTGGCGTCTATTGTGAATACTGTAGACGAGTCAATGGGTAGGCGGGTGTGTTTTACGGCAAAATAGGAAATGGTGGCGTTAGTCGATTTTTCCCCTGAGTTTTTTTCCTTGCATGAACACAACAGAGCTAAAATGGGAAAAAGTGCAAACAGAAAAATTTTGTAACAGATTGTTTTCATACCTTTTAGCTTTAAATATAATCAGACTACAAAAATAAGAATTTTTTATGAATTAACGACTGTAATCAAAAAGTTTTCTGTCGGCGTATTTTTTTTGTAAAATAATTTGTTTTCTTGAAGTAATATTTTTAAATTTATCGCATTATTGCATTTTTAAAACAATTTTATTAACTCAAAAATTTATGGCTATGAAAAAAACAATTCTTGCTGTTGCGCTGCTTGCTGCGGCGCAAATGGTCGCGTACGCTCAAGTGGACGTGATTTCTGTAAACAAATTGCCATTGAAGGAAGGAGCAGAACTTTTTCATCCTGTTTTTTCTCCTAAAGGCGATTTTTTGTTACTTACAAGTATTAATTTTCAGGGACTTGTGAAATACGACCTGAAAACCAATGAAACGACTAAACTGACCGATGCTGTCAATGCCGGTTACCAACCGCAAATTTCAGACGGTGGTAAAGTGGTTGTGTTCCGCGATGTTGAATACAAGAACAATCGTCGCTACACTTCCATCAAAAGCCTTGACATTGAAAAACAAAAAGTTTCTACGGTAGACAAATTGTCGCGCGATATGCACGCTTTTGGCTTTATGGGTGGAACGGTAAAAGTTGCTTCCAAAGACAGAATTATTAGCAAACGTCTCGCTACCGACGTACGCACGGTAAACACTTCGTATCTTGTTAATATCGAAGACCAATCGTTGGTGCTGTACAAAGACAATGTGCGTAAGGTGTTGAATCCCAATGGTAACTGTAGTTACATTTGGCCCTCTATTTCGCCCGACCAAAAACACATTGTTTATACGGCATTGGATGACGGTTGCACTACTTGTGTGTGTGATATAGATGGCAAGAACGTTGTTAAATTAGGCTATATCGGTGCGCCGGTATGGATGGGCAACAATTGGATTGTGGGTATGGAAGACAAAGATGACGGTCACCAAACCATTTCGTCGAAGCTTAAAGCTGCCAAAATTGACGGCTCCTACAGTCAATACATTCCTACTTCAAATGAAATAGTAATGTATCCTGCTGCTACCGAAAAGTCCATCGCTTATGTGGCTGATGGTGCGGTTTATTTAATGGAAATCAATATCCGCTAAACTATTAAATTATAATCATCATGAAAAAAATAACGCTATCTTTTTTGGGTGTGCTGTTTGCGTTTATGCTGACGGCTACCGATTTGACAGGGGTAAAAATCTACATTAATCCGGGACATGGAGGCTATAACGGCAACGACCGTAGTGTGGGCACTATCCCATTCCCTACTGAATGGACGGATACGACCGGTTTTTGGGAGTCGTCGTCAAACTTGACCAAAGGATTGGAATTGCGCGATTTGTTGCAAAGCCAAAACGCTACGGTCTACATGTCGCGTACCGACAATCGCAGCGGATTTAGAGATAATGGTTATGCAGGATTTGAGCATATACAGGATAGTTCTTATGGTGACCGTCCGCTTTCGGTAATAGCCGCAGAAGCTTCGGCAAATAATGTGGACGCATTCCTTTCTATTCATAGTAATGCAGCCGGTGGATCAACTGCTGTCAATTATCTTTATTTAATGTGTCCGGGTAAGGGAGGCGAGAATGACTTGAATTTTAGAGATCCGCAAACCGAAAACTTGGCGCGCGGATGTTTTCCGTACCTTTTAGACAATCCAATTAATGTATGGACACACTACTATCCTTACAATCCTAGTAATGTGAAAATTGCATGTTTTGTCACTTCTTACACGGTCATTGGTTCAGCATTGACTGTTCCGGGTTTCCTTTCCGAAGGGTCTTTTCACGATTATCATCCCGAAACGCACCGTCTTCTGAATATAGATTATCGTAAACTGGAAGCCTATCGTTTTTTCCAATTTTATACGAATTTCTTCGGTGGGACAATGCCCAACAGCGGTGTTGTTGCCGGTGATGTGCGCGATGAAAAAGTGCGTTTAACACATCCGAAATACCTACCGGTAGTTAGTGGCTCAAAAGATGAATGGACACCTATTAACGGCGCAAAAGTTTATTTGTGTAAAACCGACTTTACACCTGTTCAAGAATATACGGTCGATACGTGCTATAATGGCGTATTTGTATTTTGGAATGTAGAACCGGGGAATTATAAATTGCGTTATACTGCTAACGAATACATTGGCGATACAGTGGACGTAACCGTTACAGCAGGTAAAATAACAACTAAAAACGCCAAATTGGTAAACGAAAATTACGTACCTCCCGTGCCTCCGCGCATAGATCCGGGCGATTATCCGATACCTAATCAAGAAGCCGGTGCGGTAGTACCCACTGAATTTGTTATGGAAAGTGTGTCAAACAATCAGACACCTTTTGTTAACACTTTGAATATTCGCCGCAGTATCATCAAGGGTGGAAAAATGTACATTTTGACTGAAGATTCAAAACTGTTCATTGCCGATGCCGTTACGGGCGATTCCATTGCACAAATGAATACTGCAGTAGTAACCGGCGGTGATAAACCGTTGAGCGACATTGCTTTCACTTCCGATTCAATTCTTATGGGTTGTAATCTGAGTCTTATTTCACTTCCGGCTCAAGCAGGTCAGGCGTTTAAAGTATATAAGTGGGCAAATGATTCGGCTTCGGCAGAATTGCTCTTCACTTCTGTAGCTAACGGTAATTGGAGCAACGGCAATGTGGGTACAACGATGGTTATAAGCGGTCCAAGCTGGAAGTTTAAACTTTATACAACAGCTACCACTACCGGAAGTTCAAGACAAGTGCGTATCATCGGTTTGGAATACGACCTTAATGAACAAATGGTAACGTTGTCCAAATATATGATGTCTACTACGGAATATACGGAAGCTCTTTGGGGAGCGGATATGAGATTTACCATTTCGCCGCGCGAACCCAACAGTTTTGTGGTGGACAGTAAAATACTAATGCCTACCGAATACCAATTCGATTGGGAGGCAGCCGACCGCTCTCCGCTTATCAACAAAGGAGTAATGAGCGAAACGTTACTGCCGAAAGTGGCTTACGGCGCTACATATTTCAGATATGCCGGACACGCTTTGATGTCGGCTCCCGTATGCGATGCAGCATCGGCAAATGTTGGTGTAATACTGTTTGACATTACCGACGGCTTTAATAATGCGGTTGCCGTTACTCAAAAAATGCCGTCGACGGGCTTAGGTACCGAAGTGGCTAATCACATGGTGGCAGCTTCCGTAGTTGATGGTTACGATATTACCACAACCATTTTCGCACAAAACGAAGGCTTGGCACGTTTCAAAACTTCTACCGATAATCCGATTAATATTTTTGCTTACGATTTGAGGTACGAAAAGAAATCGGAAACGACTCATCAATTCTCATTCATTTTGAACGAAAATGCCACGAATGTCGAAATCCAATTCTTGAAAGACAATGTTGTCATCGGTTCAAAAGTTGTTGGTGCTTTGGCTAAAGGAGCGCAAACTGTAGATTTGGTTGTAGCTGATTTGCCGAACGAAGACGGTATGACGTTTGCCGTAAAAGCAACTGCGCCAAGTCCTATACGTGTCAGCAAATTTTCCGACCCTGCCAATCCCGCAACACAATTCTACAATTCGTATGGCTTAGCTATTGACAACAATACGGAAAACAGCACATTTGCTCGTTTGTATATTTCTAATGCAAAAGCAGGCACTTGCGAAGGTGGACGCTACACGGGAACCGGAATTTATATTTCCGACCCATTGTTGGGCGACCCGACTGCTCAAGGAAATACGGTTTACGCAGGTGGTATCACTTGGGCAGCATCAAACAGTCCTTACCGTATATCGGTGGCTGAAGATGGTCGCCTGTTCATTGCCGACTGGAGCGATACCCATTCCGGCGTTTATATTATGAATGCTAATAATCCGTCTGCCAATTTCAAGACGCTGTTTGAAGGTTGCACGCGTGCTGCCAGCGGATTGCTTACCAATGCTTCTAATGTACCGGTAGGAGGTTCTTCTCCCTGCTTGTGGGTAAAAGGTAAGGGCGAAAACACGCAACTTTATGTATTCGATGAAGATTATGTTGCTCCCGGCGGTAAAGCAAACAGTGTGTTGCGCTACGATTTGGGAACGGCTGAAATTTGGCAAGTAGCACCTTCGGCGGTTGTGTTCGACAATGGAGCAAAGGGCAACCTGTTACAAAACGGTAACTCGCGCATTATTCCCGACACAATGGGTGGTTGGTGGATTTCACAATATCGTGCTACGGATGCACCGGCGATTCCTGCGCTGATTCATGTGAATGCAGCTGGTGATGTGGACTTCAATTCGGGTGCAATTGACCCAACCATGATTGGCAATTCCAGAAATGGTGCTATAGCCATCAATTTGGAACACAACATGATAGCCGTTAGCGGACAAGGCGAAATAAAAGTGTTTGCATTGACATATAATGCTTCCGGTGTGCCGAGTTTGAACAAATTGTACACTTTTGCAACCGGCAACGGTAATAATACGAACGATGTTGCGTTCGACTATGCCGGCAACCTCTATTCGGTTTCCAACTCAGGCGAACGTGTGGTGGCTTTCTCATTGCCAAAAGCTGACAATACGGCTATTACGCCTGCAATGTCGAGCATTGTTATCAACAACAAAACAGTTGGTGTGAAAAATGTAGCAATGGACAGTCAAGCGGTAGTCTATGTGCGCGATAACAGATTGTTTGTTGAGGCGTTCGAAGGCGAATCTATAGAACTTTACACAATTACGGGTGTTCGCTTGGCAACGCGCTTGGCTAATGAAGGTGTCAATGTGTTTGAAATGACAAAAGGACAAGTGATTATCGTCAAAGCCGGCAACCGTGTTGCTAAAGTTGTGATGTAAAACTTGGTTCTATGTAAAATAAAATCGCCTTGGAAAAATTCAAGGCGATTTTATTTTTGCCTTTATTTTTAATTTTTTATAAAAAAAATACATCAAAAATTGTGATTTTCAAAAAAAAGCACTACTTTTGTGAGGTTTTGTGAAAAACCGATTTTAATCAATTAAAATTTAAAATTTATAGTTATGAATGTTCAAAGTTTAATGAAAGCGCTTGAGGTTAAACACCCCGGCGAACATGAGTACTTGCAAGCAGTACAAGAAGTGTTGTTCTCTATTGAAGATGTTTATGCCAAATATCCCGAATTTGAAAAAGCAAAAATTATCGAACGTATAGTTGAACCCGACCGTATTAATACATTTCGTGTGTCGTGGGTAGATGACCGCGGTGATGTACAGGTAAATCTGGGTTATCGTATTCATTTTAATAATGCCATTGGTCCCTACAAAGGCGGTTTGCGTTTCAGTCCGACGGTTAACCTTTCTATTTTGAAGTTTTTGGGCTTTGAACAGACGTTTAAAAATGCGTTGACCACTCTGCCGATGGGCGGTGGCAAGGGTGGCTCGGACTTTAACCCCAAAGGCAAATCTGATGCCGAAGTGATGCGTTTTTGCCAAGCTTTCATGTTGGAACTGTGGCGTCAAATAGGTCCTGATACGGATATTCCGGCCGGTGATATTGGTGTTGGTGCGCGAGAAATAGGCTATTTGTACGGTATGTACAAAAAATTGGCGCGAGAAAATACAGGCGTATTCACAGGTAAAGGTCTCGAATATGGAGGTTCTCTGGTACGTCCCGAAGCAACCGGTTATGGTGCATTATATTTTGTTACTCAAATGCTTGAGACTGTTGGTCATGACATCAAAGGCAAAACGGTTGCTGTTTCCGGTTTCGGTAATGTGGCTTGGGGCGCAGTAACTAAAGCTACGCAACTTGGTGCAAAGGTGGTTACTATTTCCGGTCCTGACGGCTATATTTATGACGAAAACGGTATTTCCGGCGAAAAAATTGATTATATGCTTGAGTTGCGTGCAAGTTGCAATGACGTTGTTGAACCGTATGCCAAAAAATTCGGAGCGAAATTTATTTCCGGTCGCAAACCTTGGGAAGTGAAAGTTGATATTGCTCTTCCTTGTGCTACACAGAACGAGTTGAACGGTAACGATGCAAAGCAACTTATTGCAAACAAAACACTTTGTGTTGGCGAAGTGTCGAATATGGGTTGTACTCCTGAAGCTATCGATTTGTTTATCGAAAATAAAATGTTATTTGCTCCCGGAAAAGCTGTAAATGCCGGTGGCGTAGCCACTTCCGGTTTGGAAATGACACAAAATGCTATGCACCTCAGTTGGTCTGCTGAAGAAGTTAACCTTCGTCTGCGTCAAATCATGGCTGACATACATGAGCAATGTGTGAAAAACGGTAAACAGCCCGATGGTTACATTAACTATGTGAAAGGTGCGAATGTGGCAGGTTTCCTTAAAGTGGCAAAAGCAATGCTCGCACAAGGAGTTATCTAACATAATTCACAAAAATGAGAGTTACAAAATATTTTGTAACTCTCATTTTTTTTATACATCCTTTATGGATATTTAATAAACAATGATGTAATATTTTAAATTATTGAAATACAATCAAAAAAAACAACGGATTTGTTTGGTTTGTTTTAAAAAAAGGTTCAAGATTAGTTAAGTTTGTTTTTTCTCATACTATTCAACAAAATTACATAAATATTTTGATTTCTGTAATTATATCTAAATTCACACTCTTTTATGTGCAAATAAAATGATTTTTTATG
>DUQS01000058.1 GCA_012837685.1 Bacteroidales bacterium | reverse complement strand
GCGGTAAGTTTAAGCGTGGGCAGAAATTCCGCCTAAAAATGTCGATAGGCAGCCTCCAAAACGCCAATCCGCGCATGATTCTTGGCATTATCAACGACACCACGAATGACAAATCAATAAGCGTTGGCAATATAGAAATTACCAATAAATTTACCTTTTTTGATATTTTTGCCGACCAAGTAGAACAAGTGTTACAGGCGTTTGAGGAGCGTGGCAGATTAAAAGTAGTTGTTGTAGAGGAGTGTAGTGGCGATGATAGGGGAAGCAAGCGCAACGACCGAAAAGAAAAATCCGAAAAACGGAATTACCGTTCGGGAAAATCGGAACGGTCGCACAGAGAAACTTCGAAACGTGGTTCAAATTCCGATAAACCTTGGCGCAACCGTCGTTGACGCAACAAAAAAACGCATCGAAAAGATGCGTTTTTTGTTTTCATAGTGCCGAATTATTTTTTCTTTTCGTCTTTAACCGTTTCGTCCACAATGGAAAGCACTTCATTGATTTGCGCATTGAAGTCGGTTATCAATTGTTTGTAGTAGGTTTTGATGGTTTTTGAGTTGTTTTTACCTTTCGGACGATTGGAACGGCTGAGAAATTCATTATTAATAGCGACTATTTTTCGTAAGGCTTCGTAAAACTTTTCATCGCTCAACTCGTTTAAAAACGACCGTTTTATGTACAAATAATTGACTAAATCAGACGTAATTGCCTGAATGTTTTTCTTAAGATGTCTTTTGCTTGCCATAATAACAAAAATTTTAATTGTAGAATAATTTACAAATATAGCCGTTTTATTGTAGGAAACCAACTATTTTCTTTGTAAATTTGCAAAGAGTTTATAAGAATTTCTTTTTATGAAAAACGTTCTCTTTTATTCGGCTCTTTTGTTGGGGCTGGCGGGACTATTTACAAGTTGTGTCGATGAAAGATTTACGGACGACCCGTCGTGTGTTATCAGTTTTTCATCGGACACTATTTCTTTCGATACTTTGTTTACGACTGTTCCGTCTCGCACAGCATCGTTTCTCGTTTATAATCACAATAAAAAAGCCCTGAAAATCAGTTCTGCGCGATTGGTTGGTGGCGAACAGTCGCTGTTCCGTATGAATGTGGACGGACGATTACCCGACCCGTCAAATAGGGTAACCAATATACAAATAAAAGCACAGGATAGTCTGTTTGTTTTTGTGGAACTGACTATTAATCCTACCGAACAAGATGCTCCCGTTTATTTTGAAGATGCGATAGAATTTATTGTCAATGGTGTGAAAAGCGAAGTGAAACTTATCGGCTACGGACAAGATGCCATTATTTTTCGCGGAAAAAGTTGGAAACAAGATACTACACTGACCGACAATCGACCCTATCTGATTTTCGACTATATCCATGTGGCAAAAGGTGCCACGCTTACGCTCAAAGAAGGAACGCGACTTTTTTTTCATTCCAATGCCAATTTGATAGTGGACGGCAATTTAAAATCGAAAGGAACGCTTGAAAAGCCTGTATTGATGCGTGGCGACCGCTTTGACCGTATGCAAGATGTGGACGAAACACCTTACGATTATCTGCCGGCGCAATGGGGAAGTGTCTATCTTCAAGCCCCTAAAGGCAATCACGAAATAAACCACACCATAATTCGCGGTGGCGAAATGGGGGTATTTTTAGTGGGTATGGGTGTTACGTATCCCAAACTTTTGCTTAAAAACAGCCAGATACATACAATGAAACAATATGGAATTTACACCCGAAATGCTTCGTTGACGGTGGAAAACAGTGAAATATCGAATTGCGGAAAAGCTTGTATGGCTATTATTGGCGGTGAATCGAAAGTAGTGCATTCTACCATAGCCAACTATTTTGAGTGGGACTCGCGCGAAGAACCTGCGGTGCTGATTACAAATTATATTCTCAACGACAATTTAGTTTATTTGTTCCCGATAACATCGTCTGTATTTGAAAATTCCATTATTTATGGCAATCATGCCAACGAAATTACGTTGCAAAAAGATACGTTTGGTTCGC
>DUQS01000057.1 GCA_012837685.1 Bacteroidales bacterium | reverse complement strand
TCGCGGCGTGCGCCGGGGCGTGCGCCCGAAATAGCATCGCACACTTGCACAATGGGAGCCAGCAGAGTGGTCATTTCCACTTCGTCGTGGTGAGCACCTATGGCGTTACAGATGTCCGGTTTTTCCTTATATTTTTCCGCCAAATTCATACCGAGTATGGCGTGTGGCACATCCGGTTGGTCATCGGGCACTTTGCCGATGTCGTGTAGCAATCCGGCGCGTTTGGCTTTCTGTGGGTTCAATCCGAGTTCGGAAGCCATCACGGCACAAAGGTTAGCCGTTTCGCGGGCGTGTTGCAGTAAATTTTGTCCGTACGATGAACGGTATTTCATTTTACCGATAAGACGAATTAAGTCGGGATGCAGTCCGTGTATGCCAAGGTCGATAGCGGTACGTTTACCTGTTTCGGCAATTTCTTCTTCGATTTGTTTGCGCGTTTTAGCCACCACTTCTTCAATGCGTGCGGGGTGTATGCGACCGTCCTGTACCAACTGGTGCAGGGCAAGGCGCGCTATTTCGCGGCGTACGGGGTCAAAACCTGAAAGCACAATGGCTTCGGGAGTGTCGTCCACAATAATTTCTACGCCGGTAGCAGCTTCGAGTGCGCGTATGTTGCGTCCTTCGCGACCGATGATGCGACCTTTCACTTCGTCCGATTCAATATTGAATACGGTTACTGAGTTTTCGATAGCGGTTTCGGTAGCTACGCGTTGTATGGTTTGGATAATGATGCGTTTGGCTTCTTTATTAGCGGTCATTTTTGCCTCTTCCATCATTTCGTTCACATACGACATTGCGTCGGTTTTTGCTTCGTCTTTAATGTTTTCTATCAACTGTGCTTTGGCTTGCTCAGCCGACAATCCTGAAATAGCTGCCAATTTTTCGGTAGCTTGAAAATGAAGTTTTTCCAACTCTTTTTTTCTACCGTCTATCATGGTCAGTTGGTTGTCTAAATTTGCCTTAAGAGCATCTACTTCGTTGCTTTTGCGTTGTAATTCGCCTTGTCGTTGGTTAAGGCTTTGCTCTTTTTGTTGCAAACGTGCTTCGTTTTGTTGGGCACGGTTTTCGCTTTGTTGAATTTTGGCATTTCGTTCAGCTACTTCTTTTTCATAATCGGCTTTTAGGTTTACAAATTTCTCTTTCACTTCAAGAAGTTTGTTCTTTTTTAGTGTTTCGGCTTCTGCCTCAGCTTTTTTAAGGGTGTTTTTTACACGTCCTTTCATAGCCATGTGGGTGATGAGCCAGCCGATGCCGCCACCTCCCAACAATGCTGCTGCAAATATTAAAGGTTCCATATTAATTTTGTTTTAAGTATTGGTATATAAAAATAAAAATTGCACTATTACACACGCTCTTATGTGCCATAGTGCGGGGATATTGGTAGTGTAAAATCGTTTTGGGATAATCAAAGAATATCGTCGATGCGTTGCGACCACTCTTTCACTTTTTCAACTAACGGAGCAGCGTCTTCCTGAAAATATCCGAGCTGATTTTCGACTGCGGTCTCGAATGCTGCCATTTTCAGCACAGTAAGCAAGTCTAATGTCGAATAATTCATGCGAAAATTGGTAATCCTTTCGTTCAGGAGTTTGGCGGCGTTGCGGTAGATGATTTCCTCGTTACGGGGAATGGTCATCCGCATGCTATGACCGTCAATGTTCACTGTGATTACAAAAGTTTCGCTCATCTATCTTCTCTTAATCTTTGAGTAAATCCAAACAAGTATCCACATCCCGCACTAAGCGTGTCAGTCGTTTATACGCCTTTTTCTTGTCCTCTTCGGTATTACCTATGGACTGCGCTATTTTCAGACTATCATAGTTAGAGCGTAAATTTACAATTTGACTATGGGCATCCAACAATTCTTCTTTTTTTTGAGCCAATTCGTCCGACAAACGTTGATTTTCTTCCTTCAGTCGGCTGTAATTTTGCAGCAGTTCGCAAAACTTATGCTCAAAATCGTTAATTAATTGTTGATGCTGGCTAATCATTTACTTGTAAAAATCATACAAAGGTAACGCTTTTTTGTTGATATTCAAAAAAAACTGATATTTTGTGTTGCAAATATTTGAGGAACAAATGTTTCTTAAAAAGATTTCACTTTTTTAGAGAAATTGTTTGTTTTATCAGGTAAAATCCTTTATTTTTGTGCGTTCATTTGCCCAATATTTATTTATTCACAATTATAATTTAATTTTATGTGGTTAATTAACTCTTCTGTAGGAAGAAAATTCATTATGGGTATCACCGGCATTTGCTTGGTGTTGTTCCTGACGTTCCATAGCTTGATGAACGTCGTGGTGATTTTTTCACCGGAGGGCTACAATGCGATTTGCGAGTTTCTTGGAGCCAATTGGTATGCTATTATTGCTACACTGGCATTGGCTCTCGGTTTCGTTATTCACATTTTGTACGCTTTCGTGTTGACCATCCAAAATTTGATTGCGCGCGGAAAAGAGCGTTATGCCGTTACAGCCAATCAGGAGGAAGTGGACTGGGCTTCGCAAAACATGTTGGTTTTGGGATTCATTATTCTTGGATTCTTATTTTTGCACTTGTATAACTTTTGGTTCAAGATGCAGTTTGTGGAACTCACCGGAATCGACACCGGCGGAATGTTTTCACCAACCGACGGAGCAGGCTATGTTAAGGAATTGTTTGCCTGTCCTATCTATTCTTTAGTGTATATCGTATGGTTGGGCGCACTTTGGTTCCATCTTACACACGGTATTTGGAGTGCACTTCATTCGCTTGGTTTGAATAACAATACGTGGATGCCCCGCGTAAAATGTATTTCCAACATCGCTTCTACAATCATTGTTTTGATGTTTGCTTCCGTTGTGGTTTACTATTACGTTATCTCTTTATTTTGAAATCTTGTTAAATAATTGATATATGGCAAAGAAAGAAAAAGTTGCGAAAGTCGCAAAAACTGTAACGGCAAAGGTGGCTAAAGCTGCTAAAACGGTTAAGGCAGCGATGACGGACAAGAAAAACGTTATTACCCCTGCCGACGCTAAAATTCCCGCAGGTCCACTAGCCGAAAAATGGACTAACTACAAAACTCATCAAAAATTAGTCAATCCCGCCAACAAACGCCGTTTGGATGTTATTGTCGTTGGTACCGGCTTAGCCGGAGCATCGGCTGCGGCTTCGTTAGCCGAACTGGGATTTAATGTGCTCAACTTCTGCATTCAAGATTCTCCGCGTCGTGCTCACTCCATTGCAGCGCAAGGCGGTATTAATGCAGCGAAAAACTACCAAAACGACGGTGACTCCGTTTATCGCCTCTTCTACGATACAATTAAAGGCGGTGACTATCGCGCTCGTGAAGCCAATGTTTACCGTTTGGCTGAAGTTTCCAATAGTATTATCGATCAATGTGTAGCGCAGGGCGTTCCTTTTGCTCGCGAATACGGTGGTTTGCTTGATAATCGTTCATTCGGTGGTTCGCAGGTTTCGCGTACATTCTACGCAAAAGGTCAAACAGGACAACAACTCTTGTTGGGTGCTTACTCGGCATTGAGCCGCCAAATAGCCAAAGGCAAAGTAAAAATGTATTCCCGTTACGAAATGTTGGATGTGGTGGTTATCGAAGGTCGTGCCCGTGGCATCATTGCTCGTAACTTGGTAACCGGAAAAATTGAACGCTTCTTTGGTCATGCAGTAGTAGTTGGTACGGGTGGCTACGGAAACGCATTTTTCCTTTCTACTAATGCTATTGCTTCCAATGGTTCAGTTGCATTGCAAGTCTATAAAAAAGGTGCTTATTTTGCCAATCCGTGCTATGCGCAAATTCACCCGACATGTATTCCCGTACACGGTACGTTCCAATCGAAACTAACACTGATGTCGGAATCGTTGCGTAACGATGGTCGCATTTGGGTACCCAAAAAATTGGAAGATGCAAAAGCATTGCAAGCAGGCAAACTCAAAGGTCGCGACATTCCGGAAGAAGACCGCGATTATTATTTGGAACGTCGCTATCCCGCTTTTGGTAACTTAGTACCTCGCGATGTAGCTTCGCGTGCTGCTAAAGAGCGTTGCGATGCCGGTTACGGTGTTAATGCCACAGGTTTAGCAGTTTTCCTTGATTTTTCTGACGCTATACAACGCTTGGGCAGAGATGTGGTAGCTGAAAGATATGGCAATCTGTTCCAAATGTATGAAAAAATCGTAGATGAAAATCCTTATGAAAATCCTATGATGATTTTCCCCGCTATCCACTACACAATGGGTGGTATTTGGGTCGATTACGAATTGCAAACCTCTATCAAAGGTCTGTTCTGCATCGGTGAAGCAAACTTTTCTGACCATGGTGCCAACCGTTTGGGTGCATCAGCTCTCATGCAAGGTTTGGCTGATGGTTATTTTGTGTTGCCTTACACCATACAAAACTATTTGGCTGACCAAATTCAAGTGCCGCGCATGAGTACTGATTTGCCGGAATTTGAAGAGGCTGAAAAAGCGGTAGAGCAAAAAATTGCAAAACTGATGGCTATTCAAGGAAGTCGTTCGGTGGACAGTATCCATCGCGAATTGGGATTAGTCATGTGGGATTTTGTCGGCATGGGACGTACCGCCGAAGGCTTGAATAAAGCGTTGAAAAAAATTCGTGATATAAAGAAACTTTTCTGGAGCGAAGTATTCATCCCCGGTACCGCCGATGATTTGAACATTGAACTTGAAAAAGCTCTCCGCTTAGCCGACTTTATCGAAATAGGCGAACTGATGGCTTTGGATGCACTCAACCGCGAAGAGTCTTGCGGTGGTCATTTCCGCGAAGAATATCAAACTCCGGAAGGAGAAACATTGCGTCAAGACGATAAATTTTCGTATGTTTCTTGTTGGAAATACAATGGAGAGGATATCGAACCGACTCTCATAAAAGAACCTCTCGATTATGAATTTACAGAACGTATGACACGTAACTATAAAGCATAAAACAATGGATAAGACAATTAATATAACATTGAGGGTTTGGCGTCAAGCCGGACCGAAAGCCAAAGGCGGTTTTCAAACGTATAAATTGGAAAATGTTTCTACCGACAGCTCTTTTCTTGAGATGTTGGACATTTTGAACGAAAAATTGATAAGCGAACGCAAAGAACCGGTAGCTTTTGACCACGATTGCCGCGAAGGTATTTGTGGAATGTGTTCGCTCTACATCAACGGGCATCCCCATGGTCCCGACACCAGTATTACGACGTGCCAATTGCATATGCGTAAATTTAAGGATGGCGAAGTAATTACGGTTGAACCGTGGCGTTCAGCTGCATTTCCTGTGATTAAAGATTTGATAGTCGATCGTCGAGCATACGACAAAATTATTCAAGCCGGCGGATTTATCTCTGTCAATACAGGTGGAGTTCCGGATGCTAATTCAATTCCTATTCCCAAAGCAAAAGCCGACGAGGCAATGGATGCGGCTTCGTGTATTGGTTGTGGTGCTTGTGCTGCCGCTTGCAAAAACGGTTCGGCAATGTTGTTTGTTGCTGCCAAAGTAAGTCAATTGGCATTGCTGCCACAAGGACGTGTGGAAGCAGCCAAGCGCGCCAAAGCTATGGTTGCAAAAATGGACGAACTCGGTTTTGGAAACTGTACAAACACGGGTGCTTGTGCTGCTGAATGTCCCAAAAACGTTTCGTTGAGCAATATAGCCCGTCTGAATCGCGAATTTATTTGCGCTAAATTTCAAGATTAATTTTTCGGAATTTATCAATAAAATAAGGAGGAATTCAAAAATTCCTCCTTATTTTTTGTTGTAATTATTTTTCAGATTTTACAGCAAATAGTGCGAACTGATAGATTCGTTGTTATAGACGCTTTGTATAGTATCAGCAAACATTTTGGCGATGGAGATAACACGAATTTTGGAACATTTACTGGTATCGAAAGGAATGGAATCGGTAAAAATGAGTTCCGTCATCTTTGATTTTTTTACGTTTTCTACAGCATTGCCCGATAGTACGGGATGTGTAACCATTGCACGTACGCTGATAGCACCGTTTTCCATCATTAAATCAGCGGCAGTGCAAAGCGTGTTTGCCGTGTCTGCCATATCATCAATCATAATGACATTTTTGCCTTTTACATCACCTATGATGCTCATATTGCTTACCATGTTGGCTTTTTCACGCGTTTTATGACAAAGTACGAGAGGTACTTCTAAATGTTTGGAATAAGTTTGAGCGCGCTTCGAACCACCTACGTCGGGCGATGCGATAATCAAATTATCTAAATTCAAGCTTTTAATGAATGGAACAAAAATGGTCGATGCGTAAAGATGGTCGACCGGCACATCGAAAAATCCTTGAATTTGGTCAGCATGCAAATCCATAGTGATAAGACGGTCTATGCCGGCTGCGCTCAGAAGGTCTGCAATTAATTTTGCGCCGATGGAAACGCGTGGTTTGTCTTTGCGGTCTTGACGTGCCCACCCGAAATAGGGAATTACTGCAATAATTTTGTAAGCAGAAGCCCGTTTGGCTGCATCAATCATCAATAGCAACTCCATCAGGTTGTCGGAATTGGGGAAGGTTGATTGTACCAAATAGACATAACGTCCGCGCACGGTCTCTTCGTAGGAAACTGCAAATTCACCATCCGAAAAACGAGTGGTATTCATTGCTCCTAATTCGCAATTGAGGTGGGAACAGATTTTTTTTGCCAGATATTGGCTGCTTGTCCCTGAAAATACTTTGTAATCTAATTTCATAGCTACTGTTTATAAGGAGGTTATAATATAGAAAAATCCCAATATCTATACTTTATCTATACTTTACAAAGATAAGCTTTTTTTATTTCAAACTATAATAAAAGACATTTTTTTTAACTGTTTTTTTTTGTTTGCATACTGCAAAAAAAACACTACCTTTGCAAAATAATTTTATAAATTGGTGAGGTTTGCCCTATCGTGAAAATGAAAGGTGTTAAATATAGCGTGTTTTTTTGTGCAATTATGTGTGGTTTTTTGTCATGCATGACCTCTAAAAAGGTGAATTACTTGCAGAGTGGTAAGCATATACCCGAATATGTTGATACGATAGCATTTACCGATTATAAGTTGCAAAAAGGCGATTATCTGTATATTCGTGTTTATACGTTGGATGAAAAAAGCCAACGCCTGTTTAATGGTGGGTCGAATAATGCTAATATCCAACAATCATCCGACAATGCTAATGCACGTCTCCATTTATATTTGATAGGTGAGGATGGTTGTATCAATTATCCTTATGTAGGTAAAATTCAGATGCTCGGTTTAGAATCGCGTGAAGCAAAGAACGTTATGGAGGATAAGTTATCCAATATGTTGCATAATTTTTCTGTTGATGTTAAATTAATGAATCGCACATTTTCCGTCATTGGTGAGGCAGGGTCAGGTCGCTACCAAATTCCGAAAGAAAAACTGAACATTTTCCAAGCCCTTGCCATGAGCGGCGATATGTCTACCTATTCTGATAGAAAAAAAATCCAACTTATTCGTCAAACTGAACAAGGTACCGTGGTAAAAACATTTGACCTTCGTAGTAAATCCATCATCAATTCGGAGTACTATTATATTCAGCCTAATGATGTTATATATGTACCGTTTGATGGTGCGCGCTATTTTGGTGTTACTCATTTTACCGGTATTTTGTCGCTGGTTATTTCTACATTATCGTTTGGGTTGATGATATATGGTATTGTTAAGCCAAAATAAAA
Source organism: Bacteroidales bacterium (assembly GCA_012837685.1). Classification (GTDB taxonomy): domain Bacteria; phylum Bacteroidota; class Bacteroidia; order Bacteroidales; family Paludibacteraceae; genus DUQS01. The sequence goes on along the minus strand of DUQS01000057.1, from coordinate 5,960 downwards.
GAGATGAAATTAAAACATTTGGTATATTGTTTTTTTGTGGGGTTTCTTCTTGTCTCCTGCTACACCAAAAAAAATGTTGGATTGTTACAGGAACGAAAAAAAATGCCCACTTACGAACAAGGTTCTTATCAATTATATAAATTGCGTGTGAACGACGAACTGATGATTCGTGTGATAACAACGGATAAAGTGTTGTCTGATTTATTCCCGTCCTCGTCCGGTAGTTCAGCTAACCAAGTGTCGTACCGTGTGTTTGAAGATGGAATGGTAGAATTTCCTTTTCTTGAACCTGTAAAATTGGAAGGTTTAACCTTAGAAGAAGCGGAGCAGTTGGTAACTGAAAAGATGAGAAGTTTTGTGTCCGACATTCAAGTACGTTTGGCGTTGTCCACAAATACGTTTTGTGTGATTGGTGCTGCCGGTCGTGGCTATTTCCCAATATATAAGGAGAGATTAACTATTTTTCAGGCATTGGCGTTATCGGGGGGCATCAGCGAAGGTGGCGACTATTCTAAGGTAAAAATAATTCGAGAAACAGATGAAGGTACTAAAATCATTTCTTTTGATATTCGTTCAAAAAGTATTATCGATTCGGAGTTTTATTACGTCTATCCTAATGACATCATTTATGTGGATGTATCTAAAAAGAAATTCTGGGCTATCAATTCGTATGCAGGATTTCTTGGTGTGATAACTTCATCCATCACATTGCTTTTAACTGTTTGGAATTTAGCAAAATAAAAAATACTATGGATTTATCGAACAATCAAAATAATGTTGTTCCCAATAATGGTTTCGACGAAGAAGATATCTCTTTCAATTGGTTAGAGTGGTTGATGCGCATTGTGCGTCATTGGTATTTATTTGTGATTGCTGTTATATTGGCTCTATTCTTTGCTTATGTAAAGAATCGTAGTTGGCAGCCGCTATACGTTACGGAGGCGAAAGTTATGATAGAGGAAGGCGCATCAAACCAATATAATTTCATGCAAGGCTTTGGTGTCAATCAGGGTTATCGCAATATGAACAACCAGTTGTTATTGTTAGGTTCGTACGATTTAATTCGCAAAACAGTAGAAAAGTTGCCTTTTTCCATCGATATCTATTCCCAAGGACGTTTCAAGACGAATAGTTTATTTGCTTATCCTCCCATCGAAATTAAAACAACTTTTTTGGCTGAAAATGCGTATGGTACTGATTACCAGTTTGTCGCTATTGATTCTAAATCATTTGAAATCCTCATCAAAGGTAATAAAATAAGTAAGGACGAAATTATTAAAGGTCGTTACAATGAACCTGTAGAATGTTCGCGTTTTTTTATTACTATCCATAAATTGCGCGAATTAGAATCTCAAACATCGTTCTTTTTCCGTTTTCGCACTATTAATTCATTGGAAAGTGAGTTCGCAGGACGTTTGGCACTTAACTATGTGGGTGATCAATCTTCTGTGATAGCTCTGTCGTTAGTGGGAAATGATGTTGAGCGCGATAAAGTTTTTTTAGACGCTTTGAGCGAAGAGTTTTTGGCTAACAATTTGGAGAAAAAAAATAGTGAAGCTATTCGTACTATTGATTTTATCAATGACCAATTAGGTTATTTACTAGATTCACTTAATTTTTCTGAAAGCCAATTACGTGATTTCCGTCGAAAAAACAACATTATTGATATTAATGCTTATAGTGGCAGTTTAATGGCGAAGTTAGATGGGTTCAATCAAAAACGATCGGAGTTAGATTTAAAAGATGCTTATTTTAATTATTTATCCAATTATCTGACTAAAAACATTAAAGAAGAGTCTATTGTTGCACCGTCGAGTTTAGGTGTGTCTGATCCGACATTGCTGGAATTGGTGACGCAGTTTAACGATTTACAATTGGAGCGTTCGCAAATAGGAGAAAAAAACCCTAATTATAAGCGTGTAACGGAAAACATTGAAAAAATCAGACAAGCACTTTTTGAGGTACTTAAAAATGTGAAGGCTGTTAATAATTTGGAACGCAAAAACTTCGATCAACAGTGTGCTGAAATACAATCCGAAATAGACCTTTTGCCGGCTAAGGAGCATCAAATGATTAATTTTGAACGCAAATATAAAATTAATAACAATTACTACACGTTTTTGTTGCAGAAACGTTCCGAAGCTCAAATTCGCAAGGCTTCCAACGTGTCGGACAATGTTGTTTTGCAGCGCGCACGTGTAACTTCGCTAATTAATGGCGATAAGAAATCGAAAACTTACATAACTTTTTTGGTTATTGGACTACTCATTCCGTTTGCGTTCATCATTTTGAAGGAGTTGCTTAATTTTACAATCCGTACTGAAACAGACTTACAGAAATTGACTAAGTATCCGATTATTGGGCAAATTCGTCACACCAACAATCTAACTCCAGTATTAACGGTAAAATCACCAAAATCTGCTTTTACCGAGTCGTTTCGTGTCATACGTACGCGCTTAGAGTTTATTACAAAACGTAAAACAGGTGTCTTTATCATGGTTACGTCGGCTGAACCGCATGATGGTAAAACTTATTTTTCAGCCAATTTATCCGGTGTTTACGGTTTGTCGAATCAAAAAGTATTGCTTATAGACATGGACTTGCGTAAACCCAACGTATCTAAACTTTTTGAGTTGTCAACTACGAAAGGGTTGGTCGATTATTTGATAAATAATGCTACGCTCGACGAAATTATAAAAAAAGATTTTTCTTATGGGTTCGATGTTATTCTTGTCGGTACAGTGCCTCCCAATCCGGGTGATCTTATTCGTTCGGAAGAGCTAAAACAATTGCTATCTCAACTCAAAACAATGTATGATTATATCATATTTGATACAAGTCCGCTTGGTTTAGTAGCCGATGCATATACTATTGCGCAAATGGCTGATGCCAATTTAATCATTGTGCGTAGCGGAAAAACTAACAAAAATTTCTTTAAAAACTTTATATCTCAAATTAACGCAACAAACAATTTGCACAATATCTATTTAGTGCTCAATGATATTGATGTTAAGAAAAATGGTGGGTATGGCTATGGCTACGGTAATTACGGTTATGGTGGTTATGGCTATGGTTATTTGCGGAAGCGAAAGAAGGGTTCGCGTTATTACTATAATAGTGAAGATTACTATGTGAATGACATTGATGATGCAGACGATGTAAAAAAGTAAATTGATAAGACTAGTAAAACGATTTGTGAAATAGTGCAGAAAAAACGCGCAAAAAATTTGGATAATAATAAATAAACTGCTATCTTTGCAGGCTCTTTGAGGAAAATATGTAAAACATATAAGATTTAAGTAAAATGTCGAAAATTTGTCAGATTACAGGAAAAAAAGCAATGGTAGGTAATAATGTATCGCACTCGAAACGTCGTACAAAACGTACGTTTGATGTTAATTTATTTACCAAAAAATTCTATTATGTAAAACAAGATTGCTGGATTAGCTTGACTATTTCAGCAGCAGGTCTTCGTACAATTAATAAAAAAGGCTTGGATGCCGCATTGGTTGATGCTGTCGCAAAAGGTTATTGCGATTGGAAAAGTATTAAAATTATCGCTTAATATAAGGAGAAATTAAGATATGGCAAAAAAAACGAAAGAAGCACGTGGTCAGGTAATTTTGGAATGCACCGAACACAAAGATAGTGGTATGCCGGGTACTTCGCGCTACATAACCACTAAAAATCGTAAAAATACAACAGCCCGATTGGAGTTGAAAAAATACAACCCCATTTTGAAACGGGTAACTATTCACAGGGAAATAAAATAATATAAGATATGGCAAAGAAAGCAGTTGCAACATTAAGAAAAGGTGAAGGGCGTAGCTATGCAAAGGTTATTAAAATGGTAAAATCACCTAAAACCGGAGCCTATGTTTTCCAAGAAGAGATGGTTTTTAGCGAAAAAGTGAAAGATTACTTTGCTAAATAAGATATTACACATCTTTTTAAACTTATAAGAATCCTTGCATTATAGTCGGTGTAAGGATTTTTTTAATTGATAAATTGTTTGTATTTTCGTAAAATAATAAAAAGACAATTATGGGAATTTTAAGTTTTTTTCAAAAAGATAAAAAAGAGACGTTAGACCAAGGGCTTGCAAAAACAAAAGAGAGCGTTTTTGGCAAATTGGCACGTGCTGTTGTCGGAAAATCGAAAGTAGATGATGAAGTACTTGACCGTTTGGAGGAGGTGCTAATAACATCTGATGTAGGTGTAGAAACGACGTTGCGCATCATCGAACGGATAGAACAAAGAGTGGCGCGTGATAAATATGTAGGCACAGACGAATTAAATAAAGTGCTGAAAGAAGAGGTTTTATCGCTACTGACCGAAGATAATGCTGAAAATCCGTCTGATTATTCAGCAGAGTTGCCATCGTCGCCATACGTCATTATGGTTGTGGGTGTGAATGGTGTCGGCAAAACGACTACTATCGGAAAATTAGCTTATCAATTTAAAAAATCCGGTAAAAGCGTTTATCTTGGCGCGGCTGACACATTCCGAGCAGCGGCTGTCGAACAGTTGGTTGCTTGGGGCGAGCGCGTGGGCGTGCCTGTAATAAAGCAAAAAATGGGTGCAGACCCTGCTTCGGTGGCGTTTGATACGCTGACTTCTGCCAAAACAAATAATGCAGATGTGGTTATAATAGATACCGCAGGGCGTTTGCATAATAAAGTAAACTTGATGAATGAACTAACGAAAATAAAAAACGTTATGCGCAAAGTGGTGCCGACAGCTCCGAATGAGGTGCTGTTGGTACTTGACGGCTCTACGGGGCAAAATGCGTTTGAACAGGCAAAACAGTTTACAAAAGCCACCGATGTATCGGCATTGGCTATTACTAAGTTGGACGGAACGGCAAAAGGCGGTGTGGTGCTCGGCATTTCTGATCAATTTAAAATTCCTGTTAAATACATTGGATTGGGTGAAGGCGTGGAAGATTTGCAAGTGTTTGATAGAAAAGAATTTATCAACTCTTTATTGGATTAAAGCTTGTGCTGATTGATTTGATAACATTGGGGTGTTCCAAAAATTTGGTGGACACGGAAAAATTGATGTACCGACTTAATAAAGCTGGTTACCGTGTACGGCACGATGCGCCTCGTCCCGATGGCGATATTGTAGTGATAAATACGTGTGGTTTTATTGGTGATGCTAAAGAGGAAAGTATCAATATTATACTTCAGTTTGCGGAGAGGAAACGTCGTGGCAAATTGCAAAAGTTGTTTGTAATGGGCTGTTTGTCGGAGCGTTACTTGCACGATTTACAAGAAGAAATTCCCGAAGTAGACAAATTTTACGGCAAATTCAATTATACGGAATTGGTATCCGATTTAGGACGCGATTTGTCGGTTGGTTCCGATTTTGAGAGGATAATTACAACGCCTTCGCATTATGCTTACGTAAAAATTGCCGAAGGTTGCAACCGCACATGTTCTTACTGTGCAATACCTATCATTACCGGGCATTATGTCAGCCGACCGATGGACGATATTGAACGTGAGGTACGATGGTTGACGACTCAAAATGTGAAAGAATTTCAAATTATTGCGCAAGATTTGTCTTATTATGGCATAGACCTTTATAAAAAGTTAATGTTGCCGGAACTTATTTCGCGATTGTCTGATATTGAAGGAGTTAAATGGATAAGATTACACTATGCCTATCCTGTGCAATTTCCGTACGACATACTTAAAGTGATGCGTGAACGCAATAATGTATGCAAATATCTTGACATTGCCCTACAGCATATTTCCGATACGATGCTCAAACAAATGCGACGCAATATTACTGCCGAACAAACTAAAGTTTTGTTGGCACGCATACGCAAAGAAGTACCCGGCATTCATTTGCGCACGACACTTTTGTTAGGGCATCCGGGCGAAACGGAGCAAGATGTGGAGGAGTTGAAACGCTTTGTTGCCGAAACGCGTTTTGAACGTTTGGGAGCTTTC
>DUQS01000006.1 GCA_012837685.1 Bacteroidales bacterium | reverse complement strand
TTCCATTGGTTATATGCAGTTCTTTACTAGCTATTCCTACATGAGAACTTGTGATTTTTAGCGAATTACAAGATAAGTTTACAGGATTAGACGATGCAAAAATTCCCAAACAGTAACCAGAGCTCGACGACTTCACATCCATATTCAACGACCCGTCCCCTGTAATGTTAAGCGGTATATCCGATTGATTGATAAGAATACCGGCATAATTCTTGGGGTAAGTTGAGTTCAAAATTTTATTCTCGTCTATCAGATTGATAGTGAGTGGTATTTCTGACAATATTGCTACTTCACCATCACCATCTGGTTTCCCTTTCGTTATTGTGGCACCGTTTAGCGTAAGGGTATTGGCAGCGTGGATGTAGCTTACCGAGCCTGTGATACCTTCGCCTGTAATAGCAGAGGCGTTAAAAGAGGTTACCTGCTCACCGGCTACCCAGAGGGGGTAAGTTTCAGGTGCTAGACAAGTATAGTTTCCCGTAGTTTCGCCAATGGGTGTATATTCTGCATCGGCGTAACTTACTTTCCAGTTTTTATCTGTAGCATTTCTTTTGGTGGTAGCCATGACACTCTCCTTATTAGGATCTGATTCATTTTGCAATACTATAATTGTTGCCTTGTCAACCTCCTCTCTTTGCGGTAAACTACAGTAAATTTTGTCTATTTTTGGGGTTGTAAATTTATTGCCTCTTATGCCTGCTTTTTTTAAAGCATTACATCCACTTAAATATAAAGATGTGAGACTATTATTTCTACAATAAAATTCTTCTAATGCAGTACATCCACTGAGATTTAAAGAAGTAAGATTATTTTCATTACAGTTCAAGTATGTTAATGCCGTACATCCACTGATATCTAAAGAAGTAAGATTGTTATTGTCGCACCACAATATTTCCAAAGCGGTACGCCCGCTTACATCTAAGGAAGTAAGATTGTTTTTATTGCAGAGCAAGGTTCTTAGAGCCGTGTATCCGGTAAGATTTAAAGATGTAAGATTGTTGTTGATACAGCTCAAGTGTGTTAGAACTGTGCATCCGGTAAAATTTAAAGAAGTAAGATTGTTTTCATCACAGTTCAATAATGTTAATGCCGTACATCCACTGATATCTAAAGTAGTAAGATTGTTTTTATTGCAGTTCAAGATTCTTAGAGCTGTGCATCCGGTAAAATTTAAAGAAGTAAGATTGTTGTTATAGCAGCGCAATTCTGTTAAAGCAGTACACCCGCTTACATCTAAGGAAGTAAGATTGGCATAGTTGCACGACAAAAATTCCAAAGTGGTACACCCGCTTACATTTAGTGAGGAAATATTATTTTGACTACAGTACAATTTTACTAATTCGGTATTATTCGAAACATTAATACCTGTAAGATTTTCGTTATTATTACTACAATCAAAATGCGTAATATTTCCATAGACCCTCATTGTGCTAGTTTGTGCATAGTAATTTTTATAGTCTGTCCAATATTCACCTACTATAAGAGTGGTATCTTTTGTTCCACTTACTACCTTTACAGGTGTATTTGCAGCATCAGCCCAAAGGTCAAGTTGTATCCACTGCCCTTGTTGTACGGTCAGCTCAATCCAACGGTTCATATTTTGTGTGTTTGCCATATTTGCAAACATCATTAGCCCTGCTAAGAGGGTAAGTAATTTTGTAAAAGTTTTTGTTTTCATAGTTTTATTTTTTAAAAAAGTTAATTAATAGACAACAAAATAGCCCCGCACCTATTTGGCACAGGGTTAAATAAAGTCAAAACTTATAAAGGTGTAAATAAATGTTAAATATGGGGGGGGTAAAATAAGAGCTGTACTCGTACGAAATAGTTCGGCAAGTTGTGCCGAAACGTTTCCGTCAAGTCTATAAGTTGATTTTGCTTTCATCAGGCAGTTACATTTACGCTACAAAGTAACGAAAATAAAATGAAAACAACAAATAAATTTAATGCTTTTTTCTTGCCCCTCATTATGATTGTTTAGTGTGTAATGTTGAATGTTTAATCGGTGAATTGTTTAACTGTTTAATGTGTAGTGTGTAATGTTGAATGTTTAATTGGTGAATCGTTGAATTGTTTAAATGTTTAATTTGTAAATTCGTAAATTCGTAAATTTGTAAATCTGTCAATTTCATTCCCCTTCAGGGGGTTGGGGGTATTTAGGGACTAACGGCTTCACGCCGTTCATCCCGTTGGTGAACGACAACTAACGCGACAAACCGCTTAGAGCGGTTGGTCACAATTTGTCAATCCGTCAATCCGAAAATTTGTAAATTTATAAAACTTGCGCTAAAAAATAAAAAAAAGCTCTTGCCTAAAAAGCAAGAGCTTTAACTCTATCGTAAAACGTTAATTATTTCGCGTTTTTGGCTTGCTTCACAATTGCTTGGAAAGCTTGCGGATGATTCATCGCTAAATCGGCTAACACTTTACGGTTCATAGTGATGCCGGCTTTGTGCAACGCACCCATCAACTGCGAATAAGAAAGTCCTTCCAAACGAGCAGCAGCATTGATACGTTGAATCCACAAAGAACGAAAGTTGCGTTTTTTGGTTTTGCGGTCGCGGTAAGCATAAGTCAAACCTTTTTCCCACGTATTTTTGGCAACTGTCCACACATTACGACGCGCACCAAAGTAACCGCGTGTAAGTTTCAAAATTCTTTTGCGTTTCGCTCTTGAAGCGACATGATTTACTGATCTTGGCATAATTTTTTTGATTTTTGAACGCTAGCGTTTCCTACAGGAAATCTTTAAGAAGCTAACAATTCGGTTAATAACTTTAAATGATTTACAAACGGTTTATTTAAGTGCAAGTAACAATTTGATGTTCCTTACATCAGCTTTGTCAACCAAACTCGTGTGAGTAAGATTACGCTTTTGTTTCTTCGTTTTTTTCGTCAAAATGTGACTTTTGTAAGCGTGTTTCCGTTTGATTTTTCCTGTTCCGGTAAGGGCGAACCTCTTTTTGGCACCGGAATTAGTTTTAATTTTTGGCATTTGTTAAATATTTAATGAATTAAAAAAATTATTTCTTCACCGCCGTTTTGGGCGAGAGCATAATAGTCATTCTTTTTCTTTCGAGCTTTGGCAGCGAATCGACTTTGGCGTATTCTTCCAAATCATTTGCAAAACGCAACAACAGCACTTCGCCCTGTTCTTTGAAAAGGATTGAACGTCCTTTGAAGAATACATAAGCCTTTACTTTGCAACCTTCTTTCAAAAAAGATTGGGCATGCTTCAGCTTGAAATTATAATCGTGGTCATCGGTTTGCGGACCGAAACGGATTTCTTTCAGCACAACTTTAGTGGTTTTTGCTTTCAACTCTTTTTCGCGCTTTTTTTGCTGATACAAAAACTTTTGATAGTCGATAACACGACAAACAGGCGGCACCGCAGTCGGTGATATTTCCACCAAATCAAGACCTTGTTCTTCAGCAATTTCCAACGCCCGATGGATATCATAAACGCCTTGCGTTACATTATCGCCAACCAAGCGAACTTCGCGAACACCACGAATTTTCTCATTTACACGATGAGCGTCTTCGTTTTTCTTTCCATAAAACACTTTTTGTGCTATATAAAAATCCTCCTAATTTTTAGTTTAACAAAATATTAACCACTTTTTTAGCGGGTGCAAATATACAGCTTTTTTTTCGAATCAGAAAAATTTTACAAAAAGATTTTTTCAGACATTAGCGAGTTTTAAGTCGGTCATTGACCAAGAAACAGCAACAAACCTAATTTTTGCGAACTCACTAAAAATATCCCCCACCAAACCCCACTTCGCACCATAATAATCTAAATAATTTAATAATATATTGATTACTAACTATTTACGTAAAATAAACACGTTGAAAATCTGTTGAAAATCTGTTGAAATTGTGTTAAAATAGCATCAAATTGCTGTTAATAAGTTTTTTGTGGGGAAATGTGGGGAATTTGAAAAATTGTTGTAATTTTACACCCAGATTAAAATTAATGTATAATGACAACTTTTATTGGCAACATAGAAGCAAGAGCAGACGCAAAAGGGCGAGTTTTTTTGCCTTCTTCCTACCGTCGTCTCTTGCCCGACAACGAACGCGAACGGGTGGTTATGCGCCGCGACCCTGACAACGCATGCCTGATTTTATATCCCGAATCGGTTTGGAACCGCAAAGTGGAAGATTTTAAAGAAAAACTTGACGAATGGAACGCCGACGACCAAATGCTGCTGATGCAATTTGTTTCGGATGCGGAATGGATTGATATTGACTCGCAAGGGCGCATTTTATTAGCAAAACGCAACCTGCAAGCCATCAATGCTTCAACCGATGTGCTATTTGTCGGAATGATTGACCGTATAGCCATTTGGAACAAGGCGACCTACGAAGCCACAAAACTTTCGCGCAACGATTTTGCCAAACAGCTTAGCGAAAAAATGAAAAAACGCAACAACGATTAAAACAAAAAGATGTACCACGTTCCCGTATTGCTCAACGAAACCATAGAGGGACTTAACATTCGTCCTGACGGCATCTACGTCGATGTTACCTTCGGCGGAGGCGGTCACTCCAAAGCTATACTGGAACGGTTGGGCAAAAACGGAAAACTGTTTGCTTTCGACCAAGACGAAAACGCAATGAAAAACAGTATCGACGACAAACGATTTACTTTTGTTCGTAGCAACTTCCGTTATCTCAACAATTTTTTGCGTTACCACCATGTGGAAAAAATTGACGGGCTTTTAGCAGATTTAGGCGTGTCTTCGCACCATTTCGATAACGAAGAGCGTGGCTTTTCGTTCCGCTTCGACGGCAATTTGGATATGCGCATGAACGCCAAAGCCGCAACCACCGCCGCCGATGTACTGAACAACTACACCGAAGAGCAATTAGCCGACGTGTTTTATTTTTACGGAGAATTGCGCCAAGCGCGCCAAATAGCCAAGTGCATAGTGCGAAAACGCACGGAAAAACCTTTTGTTACCATAGCCGACCTGACCGAAGTTGCCAAAGATTTTTGCCCTAACGAACGCGAAAAGAAAGAGTTAGCAAAACTTTTTCAAGCTCTACGCATTGACGTAAACAAAGAAATAGATGCGCTAAAATTGCTTTTGGAACAAGCCACCGAAGCCCTTAACGTAGGCGGACGTTTGGTGGTGCTTACCTACCACTCGTTGGAAGACCGCATAGTGAAAAACTTTATAAAAAGCGGCAACTGCGAAGGAAATATCAAAAAAGATTTTTACGGTCGCACTATAACGCCGTTGACTGCCATTAACAACAAAGTGATAGTGCCAAGCGACGAAGAGATAAACCGAAACCCGCGTTCGCGCAGCGCAAAATTACGCATTGCAGAAAAGAAATGAAAGCATTTAAAACTATACGCGAAAGAATTGACGCCAAAATAGCAGCCAAAAAAGAGCGTCCCAAAATCAGTTTGAAAAGATTGATGGGTGGCGATGTGTTGACACGTCAAGAAGTGCAACGGCAAATACCGTTCGTTATTTTCATCGCTATCATTTGTATGTTCTACATTCACAACCGATTTGCCTACGAACAAGAGGTCGTGAAACTCGACAAACTCAAAAAAGAATTGGTGGAAGTAAAATGCGAATCACTCGCCATATCGGGCAAACTGATACGAATGAACCGCCGTTCCTACTTAATAGAAAAACTCAACGAAGCAAACAGCCCTTTGAAAGAATCATTGGAACCCATTGTTGTAATAAAAAAGTAAATGGCCGAACGTAAATCCATATTGACTCGTTTTGCAATAATCTATTTCCTTATTGTACTGTTTTTTGGTGTCGTCATTTACAAAATGGTGGTTATCCAATATTTTGAAAAAGATGAGTGGATGGAACTTTCCGAAAAACTGAAACGCCAAGGACGAGAAATTGCCCCCAACCGCGGTAATATTTTCGCTTGCGACGGACAATTAATGGCAAGCACCGTTCCCTATTACCATTTATATATGGATACGCGTGTGGAATATTTGCACATAAAAAACGGAGCCAACTATAAAAAAGATATCGATTCGTTGGGTTACTATCTTTCTCAAAAATTCGGTGACAAATCGCCACGAGAATACGTACGCTACATTAATGCAGGCTATAACAGAGGTGACGGAAAACTGAGAATTACATCCAACAAAATAACGCACGCCGATTTAAAAGAGGTAAAATCCTTTCCCATTTTCCGCAAAGGCAAATACCGCGGCGGTCTTATCGAACAAAAATTCGTCACGCGCGTGCATCCATTCGGCAGTTTAGCTTCGCGCACCATAGGCGGCATTTACGGCGATGCTTCAAAAGGCGGTGCTTTCGGATTGGAACTGAAATACGATAACCTGTTGAAAGGCAAAAAAGGCTACGAAACCTGCGAATTAATGGGCGACCGTTGGATTTATATCCCCGAAACGGAACCGGAAGACGGTTTGGACATTACCAGCACCATTGACGTACGAATTCAGGATATTGCCGAAAAAGCTCTTGCCGACAAATTGAAAGAAATCGATGCGTTGCGCGGATGCGCCATAGTAATGGAAGTGCGTAGCGGCGAAGTGAAAGCTTGCGCCAATCTGTCGCGCATTGGTGTCGGAAAATACGAAGAACACTACAATATGGCAGTAGCCGACATGTCGGAACCGGGTTCTACTTTTAAAACTATTTCGCTCATTGTGGCATTGGAAGACGGCGTTGTAAAACCCACCGACACCATCGACACAAAAAACGGCTTATGGATGATGCACGGGCGGCGCATGACCGACCACAACTACCGCGTCAACGGTTCGGGCGGCTATCACAAAATAAGTGTAGCCGAAGGATTGGCTTATTCTTCGAACATTCTCGTATCACGCATTATTGACGAAAATTACGGCTCGCGCCCTTCGGATTTTGTCGATGGCATTTACCGAACAAAAATAAACGAACCGATGGATTTGGAAATTCCGGGTGCCGGTAAACCCTACATTCGCAATCCAAAAGACAAAAACGTCAATTGGTACAAAACCGCCCTGCCATGGATGTCCATAGGCTACGAAACAAAAATGCCACCCATTTATACGCTGGCTTTTTACAACGCCATAGCAAACAACGGAAAACTTATACAACCGTTTTTTGTGAAAAAGATAAGCAAGGACGGACAAACTTTGGAAGAATTTTCGGCAAAAACCATCAATAGTTCCATTTGTTCAAAAAAGACGTTACGAGAAATACGGGAAATGTTGGAACTTGTAGTAGAAAAAGGAACGGGAAAAGTGGTAAAATCACCTTTGGTGTCAATAGCGGGCAAAACAGGCACAGCGCAACTGAACTACACCAACGGACACGGACAACACAAAAGTCACCAAGTATCATTTTGCGGCTATTTCCCTGCCGACGAACCGCAATACAGTTGCATTGTAGTTATCCGTGAGCCACGCATCGGCTATCCGTCGGGCGGTACTATGAGCGGTGGTGTCTTTAAAAACATCGCTGAACGCATCTACGCCGGCAATGTGCAAATTCGCCCTAACGAATTGCCAAAAGATTCACTCTTTTTGCCTTCGGTTAAAAGCGGGAATGCCCTTGCTACAAAAAATGTACTGTCGAAATTGGATATCGACTACACATTGGACAATGGCGGTGAATGGGCAAAATTCTCCAACGACGGCGAAGAAATACGTGCCACTGCATTGGAAATCACGACCAAAACAATTCCCAACGTGGTAGGAATGGGAGCAAAAGATGCTGTTTACCTAATGGAATGTGCAGGACAAAGAATTTTGCTTTACGGACGCGGAAAAGTGCAAAGCCAATCGATAAAAGCGGGCAGCACAGCCATACGCGGACAAACGGTAACATTGATATTAAATTGAATTTCAACGATTTTGAAAAAATAGCGATATGAAACTCGAAACATTATTGGGAGGCATAAAACCACTTAAAGCCACAACAACGGCTGTGGAAATAAAAAATATTCGTTTCGATTCCCGTTTGGTGGAACAAGGCGATCTGTTTGTAGCCACACGCGGAACAGTAGTTGATGGGCACACTTTCATTAGCAAAGCGATTGCACAAGGCGCCGTAGCTGTTGTGTGCGAAACCTTGCCCGAAGAGATGCCTTCAAATGTCGCTTTTGTGCAAGTAGAAGACAGTGCGGAAACATTGGGAATTTTGGCGGCTAATTTTTACGGCAATCCGTCACATAATCTTACTTTGGTAGGCGTTACCGGCACTAACGGAAAAACTACCATTGCCACACTACTCTACCAACTGATGCGCGCTCTCGGTTACAAAGTAGGACTATTTTCGACCGTGCGCAACTACGTGAACGACAAACCGGTAGAAGCCACACACACCACGCCCAATCCTATGGAAATGAATGCGCTGTTAGCGCAAATGGTGGAAACCGGATGCGAATATGCCTTTACGGAATGCAGCTCGCACGCTATTAACCAACGGCGCATTGCCGGACTTAAATTCAAAGGCGGCATATTTACCAATCTCACGCGCGACCATTTGGATTATCACAAAACGGTGGAAAATTATCTGAAAGCTAAAAAACGCTTTTTTGACGACCTTCCTGCCGATGCTTTTGCGCTGACTAATTTAGACGATAAAAACGGTTTGGTAATGCTTCAAAACACACAAGCCACAAAAAAAACTTATTCCTTACGCGAATTTGCCGATTTTAAAACCAGAATTTTGGAAGATGGCTTTGACGGAATGTTGCTCGAAATGAACGAACACGAAATTATGTTGCCATTTATCGGACGATTTAATGCGTCCAATCTGTCGGCGGTGTTTGGAACTGCGGTTCTGCTGGGCTTCGACGAAGTGGAAGTGCTGACCAAATTAAGCACGCTTCATGCTGTTTCGGGACGTTTTGAAACTCTCCGTGCGCCACAAGGCTACACCGCTATTGTAGATTACGCACATACGCCCGATGCGCTGGACAATGTGTTGAGCACAATAAACGAAATACGCGAAGGAGAAGGCAATCTTATTATCGTAGTCGGCTGTGGCGGCAATCGCGACAAAGGCAAACGACCCATAATGGCTAAAATTTCCGTAACGCAATCCGACCGTGTTATACTGACAAGCGACAATCCGCGCTTTGAAGACCCGCAAGCTATTTTGAACGATATGCTGACCGGTATTGACGCATCAAACAAGCGTAAAGTGTTGGTTATTGTTGACCGCCGCGAAGCAATAAAAACAGCTTGTGCATTGGCGCAACGTGGCGATGTGATTCTCGTTGCCGGCAAAGGTCACGAAAATTACCAAATCATCAACGATGTTAAACATCATTTCGACGATAAAGAAGAAATCATAAATTGTTTTTAATAAAAAATAACGAAGCCAACGAATTGTACAAAATCATTCGAAGCTCAATTATAACCATAAGACGTAAATCCAACAATCTGTAAATCTTGTAATCTATAAATTAAAAATATGTTTTACTATCTTTTCAGTTACCTTGACAAAACCTTTGACGTTCCGGGCGCAGGTATGTTTAACTACATTTCATTTCGTGCTGCACTGGCGTTTATTTTTGCATTGCTCTGTTCCACATGGATTGGCAAACGTATTATTGGTAAACTTCAACAGTTGCAAATTGGTGAAATCATACGCGACCTTGACCTTGAAGGGCAAATCAGCAAAAAAGGAACACCCACCATGGGCGGTATCATCATTTTACTGTCAATTATTGTTCCTTGCTTGCTGGTAGGCATTCTCGACAATGTCTATATGAGTTTGATGCTTTTTACCACAGTATGGCTCGGTGCGCTGGGCTTTGCCGACGATTACACTAAAGTGTTCAAAAAGAACAAGGAAGGCATTCACGGCAAATTCAAAATTATCGGACAAATTGGCATCGGTCTTATTGTTGGCTTAACGCTCTATTTTTCGCCAAATGCCGTAATAGTAGAAAATATTGATTCTCATATCGACGAAAAAACGCATTTAGAAGTGGTGGAATATTCTCAAAAAGAGATTAAATCGACCATGACCACCATTCCGTTTATGAAAAACAACAACGCCGACTATGCCAACTTGTTCGATTGGGCTGGCGAACATAAACAACTTTTAGGTTGGATTTTCTTTGTGCTGGTGACTATTTTCATTGTTACAGCCGTGAGCAATGGTGCTAATCTCACAGACGGTTTAGACGGCTTGGCAACAGGCACATCGGCGATACAAGGCGTAGCGTTAGGCATTTTGGCTTACGTTTCGAGTAACGTGAACTACGCCGGCTATCTGAACATTATGTACATTCCGGGGGCTGGCGAGTTAGTAGTTTTTGCTGCGGCATTTATCGGTGCAACAATCGGTTTTCTGTGGTTTAATTCCTATCCGGCGCAAGTATTTATGGGCGATACCGGCAGTTTGGCATTGGGCGGTATTATTGCAGTTTTTGCCATTGCCATACACAAAGAGTTGCTCATTCCCGTTTTGTCGGGCATTTTCTTGATCGAAAGTCTGTCGGTTATTTGCCAAACGGGCTATTTCAAATACACAAAACGCAAAACAGGTGTCGGCAAGCGCATTTTCAAAATGTCGCCACTGCACCATCATTTTCAAAAGACTGCCGGCAGTGTGAACGCTCTTATACAAAACCCCAAACAAGCAATACCCGAA
Source organism: Bacteroidales bacterium (assembly GCA_012837685.1). Lineage (GTDB taxonomy): Bacteria > Bacteroidota > Bacteroidia > Bacteroidales > Paludibacteraceae > DUQS01. Next base: position 13,029 of record DUQS01000006.1, on the reverse strand, counting down.
TCGAAAATAACGGTGCGCTTTTGGATTGTAGGACTTATTTTAGCTGCTTTGACGCTAATAACGTTGAAAATAAGGTAATTGGTTATTGCAGAAAACCGAAAAATCGGAATAAATTAAGTTAGTATTCAAAATGGCAATTATTGATATAGATTTTAATTTTCAACAAGATAGTAAGTGCGGCGACCCTGACACGGATAGTCAAAAATTATATGAAGCTCACAAGTTATTATGGAGTAAAGAATTGCCTAATGGAAAAATGTTTACGTTGGAAATTAAAAGTTCTAATTATGGCAGATTTTTAATAAAAAACAATTTGTGTATGAACTTGTCAAGCGACAGGATGTGTCCACATTTTGTTGAAAAATATAATAAATTTAACAATTGGCTTTCAGATTTAGAAAAGGAAGAACTCAAATATAGAGTACGGACAATTGGAGGACATATAGTTTTTCCTGCGCATAAAAAGAATGGCTTCACTATAAATCAAGCTAGAGGTGTTAGTAGAAAAATTTGCGACAGATTTGATTTGACATTGGAATGTATAAGGCGTTTTTACATGGACGAAAAAAGTCCACTTTCAAAGACCTTAATAAACTACAAAGACTTTTTTGATTTGTTTGTTGATTTTAAAGGTTATGTTGATTTCTTTCTCTTACAAGATTTTATTGACCAAAAATACCAAGTTGAATTTTCTTTACCATTTGACAATTTTAACAGAACGCCATTACCTCAGACAATTGACGAGTACAAACACTACAAGGAACATACTATAAATTTAATAAAAAAAAGAAACAAAAGAATTTTAGAAAGTTTATCCTAAATCAATTAGAATTGTTTTAGAAATATCGAATGAAAAGAACACCAATTTGTAACATGCGTTAAATTTAGTATTCAAAAAATTAACAATTATATATGAAACGTTTAGTAATTTTAGGTGGAGGCGAAAGTGGCGTAGGAACGGCTATTCTTGCAAAAAAACAAGGTTATGAAGTTTTTTTGTCCGACAATGCTGCTCTAAAACCCGAATACAAAGCTGAACTCGAAAAACGCGGTTTGGCTTACGAAGAAAATCAGCACACCGAAGCATTAATTCTCAATGCCGACGAGGTGGTAAAAAGCCCCGGTATGTCCGAAAAAGCACCTATTATCAAAGCTTTGCGCGCACAAGGCACGCCCATTGTTTCGGAAATTGAATTTGCTTCACGCTATACCAACGCCAAGAAAATTTGTATTACCGGCTCCAACGGAAAAACCACCACAACTATGCTCACCTACTTTATTCTTAAAAATGAAGGCTTGAACGTAGGTTTGGCAGGCAATGTGGGCAAAAGTTTTGCTTGGCAAGTAGCCGAATGCGATTTCGATTACTATGTCATTGAACTGAGTTCGTTTCAACTCGACGGCATGTACGATTTCAAAGCTAACGTATCTGTAATTCTGAACATTACGCCCGACCACCTTGACCGTTATGACTACAAATTTCAAAACTATATCAACTCCAAATTCCGTATTCTGCAAAACCAAACCCCCGAAGACGCATTTATTTTTTGGAACGACGACCCTGTGCTAAAAGCGGAAATAGAGAAACGAAATATCAAGGCGCAACTATTGCCCTTTGCGTTGGGCAAAACGGAACGCACCAAAGCCTACGTCGAAGAGCAAAATTTGACCATCGAATCGACAGAAGCAACACACGACAACGATATGGTGATGGCTTTGGAAGAATTGTCGTTGCGCGGAACACACAACGTTTACAACTCAATGGTGGCAGGTTTGGCGGCGCAATTGGTACACATTCGCAAAGAGACCATTCGCAAGTCGCTGGCTGAATTTCAAGGCGTGGAACACCGTTTGGAATATGTGGCTACCGTGCGTGGCGTTCGCTACATTAACGACTCGAAAGCGACCAATGTCAATTCGTGCTGGTATGCGCTGGAAAGCATAAAAACACCGATAGTGCTCATTTTGGGCGGCACGGACAAAGGCAACGATTACAGCGAAATAGAGATGTTGGTGCGCGAAAAAGTGCACACGCTCATCTTTATGGGATTAGATAATAAAAAACTGCGTGAATTTTGGGCAGACCACTGCACCTGCCCCATGTACGAAGTAACATCGATTGAGGATTGCGTGGCAAAAGCCTACGAAGTGGCAAAAATGGGCGACACAGTGTTGCTTTCACCTTGTTGCGCCAGTTTCGACCTTTTTAAAAACTACGAAGACCGCGGCGATAAATTCAAAGCTTGCGTACGTAACTTATAAAAAAATCGGATTGTGGATAATTTTCTAAAACGCTATTTAAAAGGAGACTACGTTATTTGGATGGTCTATTTTACGCTACTTATCATTTCAGTAGTGGAAATGTTTAGCGCATCCAGCCAATTTGTCCCCAAAAGCGGCATTATGACGAAACTCATCGAACATGCCGTTCATTTGGGATTAGGATTTATTTTGCTCCTTTTTGTTCATCTCCTTGATTCAAAAACAATAAAAATGGTGGCGTATTTGGGGCTTGCGTTGTCCATCGGATTGCTTATTTACACTTCCATAAAAGGTTTGGCGGCAGCCGACGGCGGCACACGGTGGATTTCGGTAGTCGGTTTTCAATTTCAGCCTTCCGAAGTTGCCAAATTATCGCTTATTATTGTGGTCGCCAACTGGATTGACCGCGCACAAAATCCCGAATATCAAAAAAAGACGTTCGTCTATATGGCGCTAATTATTTCGCTGATTTGCGGGTTGATTTTGACGGAAAATCTTTCTACTTCACTCCTTCTGTTTGGTGTTATTATACTGATGATGTTTATCGGAAGCATCTCTTTCAAACGGATAATGATTTTCGGAGGCATTATTATCGGCGCTGTACTGCTTATCTTTTTGGTGGTGAATTTAATTCCGAAAGAAAAGTTTATGGAGGACAACACGAAGGAAAACAAAACCTTTGTCGAAAAAACGCTCTACAAATTTAAACGCGTTTATATTTGGAACGAACGCATTGCAGCGTTTGTTGACGGCAGCAAAGATGACGACCTAAAATACACCATCAACGATGAAAACCGACAAAAGCAACATGCGCAAATTGCCATAGCAAGAGGTGGCGCTTTCGGCGTTATGCCGGGGAACAGTATTCAACGCAACCGAATCCCCGAAGTGTCGAACGACTTCATTTTTGCCATTATTGTTGAAGAATTGGGAATGCTGGGCGGTGGCATCGTTATCTTCCTTTACTTAGTTTTGCTTTTTCGAGCCGGCAAAATTGCTTTTAAAACCGAAACGGTCTATCCTTCTATTTTAGTTACAGGAATGGCTTTAATGATTGTTATACAAGCACTTATACATATTGGCGTTGCTGTTGGCATAGGACCAGTTACCGGACAGCCGTTGCCGTTGATTAGTCGCGGCGGAACTTCTATTTTGGTAAATAGCGTTTATTTCGGTATCATTTTAGGCGTTTCGCGCTCAATTGCAAACAAAGAAAACGCCCAAACACTAACCGACGAAACAGAAACTACTACCGAAACTCCCGAAGAGACAAATTTAACACAAGAACCTATAACTCAAGAGCTATGAAAACAAATCCCAAATACCTGATTAGCGGAGGCGGCACAGGCGGGCACATTTTTCCTGCAGTGAGCATTGCCAACGCTTTACGCGAAATGCAACCGGAGTGTGAAATACTTTTTGTAGGTGCGCTCGGTCGAATGGAAATGGAACGTGTACCCGCAGCCGGTTACAAAATTGTGGGATTGCCCATGCATGGTTTCGACCGCAAAAATTTGTGGAAAAATGTAACGACACTATTCGATTTGTGGAAAAGTATGCGTCAAGTGAAGCGCATTATTCGCGAATTTCGTCCCGATGTAGCTATCGGCGTGGGCGGATATGCCAGCGGTGCTGCTATGAAAGTGGCTGCGAAAATGGGAATTCCCGTACTTTTGCAAGAGCAAAACGGCTTTGCCGGAATGACCAACAAACTGCTTCGAAATGATGCCACCAAAATTTGTGTCGCTTACGAAGGTATGGAGAAATTTTTTCCTGCCGAAAAAATTATTCTGACGGGTAATCCCGTGCGTCAAAATTTGGTAAACGGCACAAAAACAGAGGCTTACAAAGAGTTTGGATTTTCACCAAAGAAAAAAACACTGCTGATTATTGGCGGTAGTCTCGGTGCTCGCACCATCAATCAAAGTGTAATTGCGCACCTTAAAGAACTGACCGACAGCAACATTCAAATACTTTGGCAAGCAGGCAAAGGCTATATCAAATCGGCACGCAAAGCAGCAGAGCCGTTTGCAAATCCGAATTTAATCGTAACCGACTTTGTAAGTCGTATGGATTTGGCGTATGCCATGGCTGATTTAGTCATTTCGCGCGCCGGAGCAAGTAGCATTTCCGAATTGTGTTTGTTAAGCAAACCTACTATTTTAGTGCCTTCGCCCAACGTAGCCGAAGACCATCAAACGCACAATGCCATGGCGTTGGTCAACAAAAATGCTGCCGTTTTAGTAAAAGATATCAATGCTGAAAATGAATTAATTCCAAAAGCATTGAAATTAATCAAAGATGACGAAAAATTGACCGATTTATCACACAATATCAAGCAATTGGCACAACACGATTCTGCCAAACGCATTGCCGAAGAAGTGATAAAATTGACAAAAAAGCAAGGTAAAAAATGAAAAATCAGAACTATAATCGCGCATTCACTCCCGATAAAATTAGTGAATTAAAAAACAATGAAATTTTTGTTTTTGGCAGTAATTTGCAAGGAGCACACGGAGGCGGTGCAGCTCGCGTAGCGTTAAATAATTTTGGTGCTGTTTGGGGACAAGGCGTTGGTTTACAAGGACAATCGTATGCTATTCCAACCATGCAAGGCGGCGTGGAAACCATAAAACCGTATGTAGATGAATTTATTGATTTTGCGCACCAACATACCGAATTACAATTTTATGTTACGCGTATAGGTTGCGGTATAGCCGGTTTTCGTGATAAAGATATAGCTCCTTTATTCACAAAAGCCATAGAGTTGCCAAATATTATTTTGCCTAAAAGTTTTGTGGAAATTATTGACAATCAATAAAATACTTAAAAGATTATTCTGAATTATGCACTATAAAAATTTCTATTTTCTCGGAATTGGCGGCATCGGTATGAGTGCTATTGCGCGCTATTTTAAGGCAAAAGGCTATAATGTAGCCGGTTACGACCGCACACAAAGCCGATTGTGTCAGGAATTGGAAGCGGAAGGCATTGATATTCACTATACTGACGATGTGGCGCAAATTGCCAATACTTTTAAGGACAAAACCACCACATTAATAGTTTATACTCCGGCAATTCCCGCAGAACATAGCGAATTTATCTATTTCAAACAAAACGGTTTTGAAATACAGAAACGGGCGCAAGTATTAGGCGAAGTAACTCGCTTGGAACGTGGACTTTGCGTAGCCGGAACACACGGAAAAACCACCACTTCCACCATGACGGCGCACTTGCTCAAACAAAGTCATGTGGACTGCAACGCTTTCTTGGGCGGCATTTCTAAAAATTACACCAGCAATCTGTTGCTTTCCGATAAAAGCGATTTGGTAGTGATAGAAGCTGACGAGTTCGACCGTTCGTTTCATCATCTCACGCCCTATATGGCAGTGATTACGGCTGTCGATGCCGACCATTTGGACATTTACGGCACGCACGAGGCTTATTTGGAAAGCTTTGCACATTTCACTTCGCTCATTCGCGAGGACGGTTGCCTGATTGTAAAAAAAGACATTGCTTTGCAACCGCGTTTAGGTAAAAATGTAAAATTGTACACCTATTCCGCCACAGAAAAAGCCGATTTTTATGCCAAAAATGTTCGTGTTGGCAACGGCACCATTATTTTTGATTTTGTAACACCGACCGAAACGATTTCCGATATTGAATTAGGCGTTCCTATGCTGGTAAATGTGGAAAACAGCGTGGCAGCTATGGCTTTAGCTTGGCTCAACGGTGTTACGGCAAACGAATTGCGCAACGGTATGAAATCGTATGCCGGCATTCGGCGCCGTTTTGAAACATGGCTCAAAACCGACCATTTGACCATTATAGACGATTACGCACATCATCCGGCGGAAGTGGAAGCAAGCATCAAATCGGTAAAAGCACTCTATGCCGACAAAAAAGTATTGGGCGTTTTCCAACCGCATCTCTACACGCGCACCCGCGATTTTTACAAAGAATTTGCGGCTGCTTTGTCGCATCTCGACGAAGCTATGTTGGTAGAGCTTTACCCTGCGCGCGAGCAACCGATTGAAGGCATTTCGTCGAAAACTATTTTTGATGAAATAACATGCCCAAAAACGCTAACCACGAAAGAAAAACTGATAGAAACACTAAAAAACAAACAATTTGATGTACTTTTGACACTTGGAGCCGGCGATATTGATACCTATTTGCCGAAAATAGTGGAAGCTTTGAAAACCAAACGGTAAATCAATAATTTAGAAAATGAAAATCTGGAAAATCATACTTATTTGCATAAGCGTAACTTTAACAGCGGGTTACCTGATTTTTGCTTTGGTTTTCATTCCTAAAACAGACACTATGATTTGTACGGGTATCAATGTGGAAATTTTGGATGCCGACAGCAAGCAATTTGTATCCGACAAAGAGATTAAACAACTCATTGACAGTCGCTATCCGCACATTATCGAAAAAAAATTCGCTGACATTGATTTTGCCAAAATTGAAAAAATTGCGAAAGAGCATACAATGGTAAAAATGGCTGCTTGCTACAAATTGCAAAACGGAAATTTAAAAATAGACATCACCCAACGACAACCTATTTTCAGAGTTATTTCCGGCACACGAAATTACTATATCGACATAGAAGGCAACGAAATGCCGACATCGATAAACCACTCCGTTTATGTGCCGATTGTAACCGGAAATGTGAATAGTAAATTTATCAAAGACAAGTTATTCGATTTTATTGTATTTTTGCAAAATGACAAATTCCTGCGCTCGCAAATAGAACAAATTCACGTCTGCCCAAATATGGAAATCGAATTGGTGCCGCGAGTCGGACAACACATTATCTATTTAGGGCAAATAGACGGTTACGAAGAAAAATTGGAACGTCTTCTTATTTTTTACGAAAAAGGGTTGAGCCAAACGGGATGGAATCAATATACGGGCATTAGCCTAAAATACAAAGACCAAGTGGTCTGCACAAAAAAGAAACAATAACATATACACTGCTTATGAATTCGGAAATTATTGTAGCCGCAGATTTTGGAAGTTCCAAAATTGCCGTCATGGCCGGACAAAAAAACGCCGACGGAAAAATAAAAGTGCTCGGAGTAGAACAAGACCAGACTCCGGTCGACAGTATCCGCAGTGGATTGATTATCAAGCCATCGGACGTATCGTATAAAATTAACACACTGATGAAACTTTTAGAGAATCGCATCCAAAAGCCTATCTCTAAATTCTACATCAATCTGAACGCCCACTCTATGCGCACTTGCAAGGCTTCCACTACTCAAACCATAGAATCCGGCAAAGAAATTGACCAAGCTATTTTGGATAAAATGTTAATGAGCGTGAAGCAAACGGAAATCAGCAACCGTCATATACTTCACGTTACGCCGCAAGAATACCAATTGGACACAGAGCCAATAAAAGACCCGCTGAACAGCATAGGAAGTCAACTCATTGGCAATTACGTAATTACAATAGGAAAAACGGAAATTCTGGACAATATACAAAAAAGCGTAGACCGTTCGGGCTATACTAGCGAAGAGTGCATTATTTCACCTTTGGCTACATCAATGGCATTGCTGTCAGACACAGAAAAAGAGTTAGGTTGTCTCCTGCTCGACTTTGGCGCAGGCACCACTTCGCTCTCCATTTTCAAAGACGGCTATTTGCGCCATTTTGCCATTATTCCATTCGGCGGCAAACACATTACCAGCGACCTTAAAGATTTGAATATTAGAGAACAAGATGCCGAAAAACTAAAAGTACTGAAAGGTGCTGCCCGAACAATCGACATAAAAAAGAGCCTCAAAATACAAGTACCGTCGAACATTGAAGGTATTGAACCTCAAGTGGTTAGCAACAAAGATATTGCTATCATTATTGAAGCACGATTGAGAGAAATACTTAATTTTGTGAAAGAACAGATAAAAAAATCGGGCTACGCCGACAAATTAGGTGCGGGCATCGTCATTACAGGCGGCGCATCGCAATTGGAAGGTCTTGATACACTTTCGAGTGAAATTTTAGAATACAACGTGCGCAAAGGTTCTTGCGAAAACATTTTGGACAAAGAATCGGCAGAATACAATTTGCCGGAATACACATCTTTAATCGGGCTAATGCTTTACGGCAAAGCCAACTGCATCAGTTCGGCAAAAAATGAGCAAGGCAAAAAACCTAAACTGCCGCGCAAAAATATTTTTGGAAGGGTTAGCGATAAAATGGTGAGCCTTTTCGATGATGAATCACCAATCAACGATAAAAAATAACATTTAAACAAATAATATCATGGGTTTAGTCCAATTTGAAATGCCAAAAGTAAGTACTTCCATCATTAAAGTGATAGGCGTAGGCGGAGGTGGCAGCAATGCCGTCAATCACATGTTCCGCGAAGGAATTACCGACGTGTCGTTCGTTGTGTGCAACACCGATGACCAAGCACTCAAAAAATCGCCCGTTCCCATACAAATACAATTGGGAGTGAACATTACCGAAGGCTTAGGAGCCGGAAGCAAGCCGGAAGTAGCCAGAGAAGCCGCTATCGAATCGCTTCCCGAAATAGAGAAAATGCTTAGCGACAATACCAAAATGGCTTTCATCACGGCAGGTATGGGCGGAGGCACCGGCACCGGAGCCGCTCCTGTCATTGCCGAAGCCGCCAAAAAGCTGGGCATACTCACCGTTGGCATAGTAACCATACCGTTTGCTTTTGAAGGCAAACGCAAAATTATGCAAGCACTCGAAGGTGTTCGGCAAATGAGCAAACACGTCGATGCCATACTGATAATCAACAACGAAAAACTTCGCGAAATCTATCCCGACATAGAACTGTCGAACGCTTTCAACATTGCCGACAACGTATTAGCCAACGCTGCCAAAGGCATTGCCGAAATTATTACCGTTGACGGCTATATCAACGTCGATTTTGCCGATGTGTACACCATTATGAAAAATGGCGGCGTGGCAGTGATGAATACCGGACGCGCTACCGGCGAAAAACGCATTACCAAAGCCATTGAAAATGCACTCGATTCGCCCTTGTTAGACAATCGCAATGTGCACGAAGCCAAGAAAATACTTTTGAGCCTATATTGCTCTACCACCAACAAAATAGTGATGGAAGAAGTGTCTGAAATCAACGAATTTATGGACAAAATGGGTGAAGATATCGAGGTTATTTGGGGCGTAACTTTCGACGAAGACTTGGGCGACGATGTGAAAATTACCCTTATTGCTACCGGTTTTGGTAACGACAGCATACTCGAAGAGATGATGAAAGAAGACGAATTGGACGATGACGAAGAACCATACGACGAAACATCTGCGACGGTAAATCAAATCCAGCAGGATACCAAAACAAAATGGATGAAGCACCTATATCCGAGCAAAACCGATGGTTCGCAACTTACCATTTCGCTTGACGATATGGACGACGACGATATTTTCAAAGAAATGGAAAACATTCCGGCTTACAAACGAAATAACAAATAAAAAACAAATTGAAAGTAATACAAATGGACAAATACCTATTTTTAGGTATTTGTCCATTGCGTTTTTATAAGTAACTTTGCAACCAAATAAAAAAAATTATTTGCTTTGACAGCACTCCAAAAAAATAGCATTAAGTGGTTGCTTATCCTATTATTCGTCTTTTACCATATTAATGACGTTTTTTTCACACACGTACATATTGAAGGAACAAAAATAACAACCCACTCACACCCCTATTCCAACCAAAATCACCAGCACTCAAAAACCAACTTCAATCTTATTCAAGCCCTGACATCAGTTCTAACGCTTCTATCTATCGGGGTGGGATTTTGTCTGCTTCCGCTTTTAGCAAAACCCGAACGCATAATTGCTTACTATAAGCAACCTATTACACACTTTCCGCAAACTTCCAATTGTTTACGAGCACCTCCCGTTTTTGCATTGTAAAGAAAATCGCAAGCGATAGCATTATCGCCCAAAAAAGGAATTTAAAGGTGTTAAATAATTTTACACGCTTAATATTCCAGATGTTTTACAATCAAAAAAAATAACAATAAATCATGAAAAAAATTACTTTTTACCGCATTGTTGCGGTAGTCGTCTGCTGTGTTTTTGCAGCCGACGGTATCATAGCACAAAATCAACAAAGAATAAGAAGTCAACAGCACGGCGCAACGGAGACAGCTCACAAAGGACAATTGAGCGATGCCCATCTTATAGGAGATGTGGTGGACAAACACTCCGGCGAACACCTGCCGTTCATCAATATACAACTTAAAGGCACGTCGATAGGCACTACTACCGACGAAACGGGGCACTATTTCCTTAAAAACCTGCCCGTCGGAGAATTTATTCTTCAAATATCGTGTGTAGGCTACGACAGCCAAGAAATTCCAATTGAAATTGTACAGAACACAACTCAAGAAATCAATATTGTACTGGAAGAATCGACCACCAATATCGACCAAGTGGTTGTTACCGGCAACAGATACGAAACCAAGCAGCGAGAAACAGCCACAGTGGTTAATATCATTTCTCCGAAACTGTTTGAAAACACCGCATCGTGCAATGTTGCCGAAGTACTTTCGTTTCAACCCGGACTGCGAGTAGAATCGAACTGCCAAAACTGCGGTTACACACAATTACGCATCAACGGACTTAACGGCAACTATTCGCAAATTTTGATAGACGGACATCCGCTAATGAGCTCATTGGCATCGGTTTACGGACTGGAACACTTTCCCGCAGGCATGATTGACCGCGTGGAAGTAATCCGCGGCGGAGGTTCGGCACTTTTTGGTTCCAATGCTATCGGAGGTGTTGTCAATATCATTACCAAAGAGCCTATCCGCAATTCTTGTTCTCTCGAAAACAGCAATATGCTCATCGGCACTTCCGCCTACGACATTAACGGCACATTCAACGCTTCGCTGGTTTCGAACAAATCGCGAGCCGGCGCATTCCTTTTTGGCACCATTCGCGACCGCAGTCCCTACGACTACGACAACGATGGTTACTCCGAAATTCCGAAATTGAAATCATCAACTATCGGATTCCGTTCCTATTACAAAACTTCCAACTATTCTAAACTAAAGGCAGAATATCATCACAGCTACGAATTTAGGCGCGGTGGTGACTCCATCGACCTGCAACCCCACAAAGCCAACGTTGCCGAACAAACAGAGCACCATAACGATGCGGCATCACTCGATTTTTCGCTGTTTTCGGCTGACGGACGCCATTCGGGAAATATCTATTCGTCGCTCCAACATATCAATCGCAACAGCTATTACGGAGGCAATCAAGACCTAAACGCATATGGCACAACCAAAGATTTAACATCCGTTACCGGCTTACAATACAGACTTTCGTGGATGCGTAACAGCAAGTTGCCTGCCGATTTTGTTGTCGGTGCAGAATATTTATATAACGGACTGAATGACGTTATACAAGGCTACAACCATCATATCGACCAACACACCCATTTGTACGGCGGATTTGTGCAAAATGAATGGAAAAACAAAAAGCTCGGTATTTTGGTGGGTGCCCGTTTAGACAAACACAGCATGATACGAAAACCCATTTTTTCGCCACGCCTCAATTTGCGCTATGCGCCAATAGAAGCTGTAGTACTACGCGCCACTTATGCCAGCGGCTACCGCGCACCACAAGCGTTTTCGGAAGATTTGCACATTCACTCAGTAGGCGGCGACATACATATTCACACAAACTCGCCGGAACTACGTCCCGAATATTCACACAGCATCAACGGTTCTATTGACTTCTACCAAAAATGGAATCATTTCCATTTGAATATTTTGGCTGAGGGGTTTTACACACAACTTAACGATGTTTTTATAGAAGTGCCGCAACAACAAACCGAAGAAGATTTTGCCAGAGGCATCATTAGGGTTTTGCGCACCAATGCAGAATCAGGAGCTTACGTGGGCGGTATCAATCTTGAAGCAAAACTTGCCTACAAAAAACTGTTTGCAATACAGATGGGCTACACCTACCAGCAAAGCAACTATTTTGCACCGCAACAATGGGGCGAAGATACTACTACGACTCCTGAAAAACGCATGCTGCGCACACCCGACCACTACGGCTACGTCACAATGGACTTTTACCCGTTCAAAGGTTTCAGTACTTCGCTTAATGGCGTACTTACAGGTCCTATGCTTGTTCCTCACTTTGCCGGATACATTAGCCAAGAGCGATTGGAAAGGACTCCGACTTTTTTCGATATGGGCATCAAAGTAGCTTACGACATACAGCTAAAAGAGTCTATCGTACTACAAGTAAATGGCGGGGTAAAAAATATTTTCAACAGTTATCAGAAAGATTTCGACAAAGGTGCCAATCGTGACTCGGGATATATTTATGGTCCTTTGGAACCGCGCTCGTTTTATTTAGGATTAAAATTTAATATTTAATTCGCTAAAACAATATATAAATATGCCGCTACTGATTAAGTTAGCGGCATATTTTATAGTTAACCAATTTGATTGTGGATTTACAAATTGACAAATTGTGACCAACCGCTCTAAGCGGTTTGTCGCGTTAGTTGTCGCTTACCAATGGGACGAACGGACTTAAAGCCGTTAGTCCCCTACATTTACAGTTTTTTAGCGCAAGTTTATAAACTTGTGCTTTTTTATTAATTCAGTTTCATAACTGAATAAATTTGCACCCTGAGCAGAGCAACTACACTGAGCTAAATTATTCTTTCTCGTCTTTGCTTTTCGCTTGTTTACTATTTTGCATCACGTCTTTTACTATTTCATCCAC
>DUQS01000056.1 GCA_012837685.1 Bacteroidales bacterium | reverse complement strand
GGAAGTGGGCGAACCGATACCCGGAGGCGATTACAAAGTAATCATTACCATTGACGAAGAGATGCCGATAGTACTCGAACGTTCGTTTGCACAGCAGGCAGGAGCCTATCCGAACCCCGTAGCGCAGTACGATGTTATCAATATCATTTCTGAAAATGACGCTATGGATAAGTGCGAATTAACCGACACTTCGGGACGAGTGGTGAAAACACGTGCCGTGCGTACGGCTACAGGCTATCAGGTGGAAATACCTGTCGGAGCAGGTTTCTACACTTTGAAACTGATGGATGTACAAGGAAATGTTTCCATTCACAAAATCATTGTAAAATAAATTGTCACACACATAAAAACAAAAAAAAATGAAAAAGTTAACAGTTTCTATCATTTTGTCGATAATAGCCTTAACCGCCTTTGCGCAAAAGGAAACGGTTGAGATTGACACCGCTGTGATGATGAAAAATTTGCGTATTGACACCACCAAATTTTACCATCCGCATGAATTGGCACTCCACATCACGCCGGCTTACAGCGCACTGCTCTACAAAGGCAATGCAGCCAAAAGTCACGGTGGCTTTAACGTGGGCATTGGTCTTGACTACACCTATTGGTTTCATCGTAATGTAGGCGTCAGCATCGGCGCACAATGGATGCGCTACACGGGTGTCTATGATTTTAACGGCTATACGGAAGTTTCTAACCACATTGACCACTCCGACCCCATTTTTGAACCGGATGGCGACCCCTACACTTTGACAGGTATCTATAATATGAAAGAAAAGCAATATGCACACTACATTGAAACACCTATCAAACTAACGTTTGCAGCACCAATGACAGAAAAATCGGATTTCCGTGCCGCTATTGGATTTAACCCCGGGTTCCGTGTGGCTGACCGACAAACAACAAAAGGTCCCTACATGCGTAGGGTGGATTACACCGAAGGGCACTACACCATTGATGAAGTAGAATCGTTAAGGTTAGGAACTTTTTCCGGTTTTAGCGAGCCGACTTCCAAGCCGCTTTTCAGCTATTCATTAGGCATTATTGCCGATATAGGATGGGCGATTAAGCTCACGCCGCAATGGAAACTTCATGCAGGTCTGTCGGGCGGTTATGGCTTTAACGATGTACGGACAAAAGCTATTCGGGAAAATCCGAAAGTGTTTCAACAATTGGAAGGAGGTTATTCGGGTGTAGTTACTACCGACCATATCGGAGCGGTACACACTTTCTTCGCAGGTATTAAAATAGGCGTGTCGTACGCCTTCGGCACTTGCTGTGCGGAAAAGAAATACCGTAAAGCACAAGCCGATTTTGAACTATACATGAGAGACAGCGATGGCGATGGCGTACCCGACCGTATTGACGAATGCCCAGACACACCACAAGGCGTTGTAGTCGATTCCGTAGGTTGTCCCGTTGACAGTGACGGTGACGGTGTGCCCGACTACATTGACGAATGTCCAGACACACCAAAAGGTGTAGTAGTCGATTCTGTAGGTTGTCCTATTGACGACGACGGTGACGGCGTGCCTAATTATATCGATGAGTGTCCCGACACACCACAAGGCGTAGTAGTCGATTCAGTAGGTTGTCCCGTTGATACTGACGGTGACGGCATACCCGACTATTTGGATAAGTGTCCGAACGTTCCGGGACCGGAAAGCAACTACGGCTGTCCCGAACTGAAAAAAGAGGTGCGCAGTCTCTTCAAAAAAGCAATGCAGGGTATACAGTTTGAAACGGATAAAGATGTTATCAAGAAATCTTCCTACCCGACTTTGGACAAAATCGTGGAAGTAATGAAGACCAATCCAACCTATATGCTCTCTATCGGTGGACATACCGACGATGTCGGCTCTGAAGAGTACAACCAAGTATTGTCGGAAAAACGCGCCGGCTCGGTACGGCGTTACCTTATCGAACACGGCGTTGAAGAATCGCGCATAGCTTCAAAAGGTTACGGAAAAACAATGCCTATTGCCGACAATACAACTGTTGAAGGTCGCGCACTTAACCGTCGCGTAGAGTTTGAAGTGATTTTTGAAAAAGTTACTTTCGAAAAAATCATCAATCCGGAATTAAAGAACATTCTGAAACCCGCACAAAAATAAATCGATAAAACGATTGAATTATTAAAGCCGATGCCCAAAAAGGTGTCGGCTTTTTAATTTAAATCCGTATCTTTGCACAAAACAAATATTCCTATGAACAAACTGAAATTTTGGATAAAAAACGCGCGCGACATTGCGTTGCCACAAAGCATTATTCCTTCACTTTTAGCTATCGCCATGGCTGCCACACAACCCGATTTTTCATGGTGGCTGTCACTCATTGCTCTGTTTGGAGTTAGTTGTGCACACCTCGGATTTAATCTTGCTGACGACTATTTCGATTATAAACACAACGATGTGGAAGCACGCAAAAAAGTAACCGCCGAAGGTTTTCGTACGCACATGGAAAAATGCCACTACATTGAGTCAGGCAAAGCCACACTGAAAGAGTTACTTATTGCTTTTTGTTGTTTTTTAGCTGTGGCCGGTATTGCAGGTGCCGTAGTGCTTTGGTTCCGTGGCTTGCCTATTGCCATTATTGCATTGGTTGGTCTTATTTTGGGTGTTTCCTATTCGGGCAAACCGCTTGAACTCGGCTATCACGGATTGGGCGAATTGGTCATCGGCATTATGTTTGGACCTCTGCTTATGATTGGTATGCAATATGCCACCTGCGGTTTGTTTAACAAAGAAATTGTATGGGTATCGATAGCTGTAGGCTTGTTGGTTACAAACATCGTCTATTCGCACGCCGTGCTTGACCTTAAAGCCGATGAACAAGCCGGCAAAATGACATTTGCGCGTTTACTCAAAACACGTTGGGCTATGCTTTTGTTTTCGGGAGTTTTTAATCTCTTACCGTTTGTCATGCTCATTGTCGGCGTAGTGTGCGGACAACTACATTGGGCATATCTGTTTGTGCTGCCGCTTGTGCCGATGGGCATTTACATTATCTACTCATTAGCGGCACATTTGGAAAATAAACCTATTCCGTTTGAGCCACGCTGGTGGATGGGACCGATGGGCAATTTTGAAAAATACCGCGCCGCCAATATGGATTGGTTTCTTATTCGCTGGCTTGTAGCACGCAATTTGGTAATTTTTTTCTGCCTGATTTTGACTGTGGTAAATATAATATTTACAGTTATATAACCAAGCAAAAAACTTTAATGATTACTTGTTAATAAATTCGTTACTAACAAGTAATCATTTAGCATTATAATTTAGAAAAACCGGCAAAAACCGGTTTTCCTAAAAATTCCACCACTGCGATTTATATCACCACATTAAAAAATAGTTTTCAGCACCTCGGCAACGCCGTCAACTACAACTCTCACGGCATAAACACCTCTCATTTCGGGGTGAAATAAAAGCACATCGGATTCGGAAACACCTTTTTCCAACACCCTACCGACAACATCGAACAGTACATATTCAGCTCCTGTAGGCAATCCAGATACTACCAATTTTCCATTTTCAGAACAGAATGATACTCCCGATATTTTAGATTGCGATACAGCCGTAGAAATATTAGCATTCTTATTGACGGAAATTACAAAACGTCCTTCATTAGTACCTTGAGCAGCTTCAAAGGTGTATTCATGCGCCAACAAATCAGTAATGATGCCTGTTTGTGTATCGGTAAGCTCCAACGACAAAATATCGCCCGAAAGACTTACTTGTTTGATGGTATAACTTCCATTTTCAGGGAAATAGCAGCCTAACACAACATTTTTAGCAGCATCGAAAGGCAAAGCGTTATAAGCCAATTTCGTTTCTGCCCCGAGCGAATATATTTGCGGTCGAGTCGACAAAGAAAGCATCTTCGCTAAATCGTGATTAATACGATAATCGGTGGTTTCGTCATCATTGACAATTAGCGCAGCCACGTCAGTTCCGCAAGTCGTATTTTCAAGCGATACCTTTACTTTACAGGTCTGTCCGCCAAGTTTTACTTTTGGCGCCATTGCTTTTTGTTGTTGTTGTTCAAAACTAATGCCATTCACAGTATCGGGAATCTGCACAAACATACCTGTAAAAGGAGAAATACAAACTTCGCTCATTTCATAAGCAGTATATGTTCGAGCATTATCATTGGAAAGATATACATAGTTCAAATTCTCATTGTTCGATAGCTTTACAGAACCTTGAAATTCGTTCCAATTTCCTGTTGAAATGTAGTTCCAACCGGCATTCACAGAACGTGCTGATGGATGCGGTTTCACAGTAACCGGCATTATTTTATTCACACTTGTACTAACAAATGACAAATCGACATCTTCGCTCACACCTATAAGATAAGCACGACCGCTTCTCAAGGTAGAATCGATGCTCATTTTTGTCCATGCACCCTGATTGGCTCCCTTTTCAGCACGTATAGAACCGTCGTACTCGCGCACTAACCAATCGATACCGTAACGCCAACGTTCAGCCGGAACATTGCTTTGAATGTCGCGGACAGGATAATCGAACGGCAACGACAAATGATGATAAACGTCTTCATTGGTAATGATTTTATGAAAAGTCCAATTTTGCGCATTTATAGTACCTTCCCAATCCAATGCACCTATAATACCGTTCATTACTTCAAATGTCATTTGATTTGTTGTAAGGTTTCCCGACAGAGCGATAGTAAGCGTTTTGCCCGGTTTTATGGTTACTGTTGTGTAGAAAACATTGTCATTAATCGTTGTATCTCCATCGACCACAAAATTTATTGCTGCACCAAAAATTACCGTTTGAAGCACAGACGATGCTGCGTTATAGTTAGCATTACCATCCTGTGAAGCAGTAATGGTTACATCGCCTGCCGCCAGCACACGTAATATACCATCTTCGATAGTCGCCAACGACGAATCATTCACAGAATAATTAACAGGCAATCCCGATGTAGCTGTGGCAGTAAGTGCTACCTGTTGACCTACAATGAGATTTTCTAAATTTTGGTTCCAGGTTATTGTTTGGGATTTTTTGCCACATACAGCTTCCATAGGAATAAACAATTTGGTAACTCCGGCACAAATCAACGCAATAGTGTCCTTATCAGTAGCCACAACATCCGAACTATAAGTAATATTTAGACTGGTAGAACCGAAATCGCCGCAACCGTTGCCAAAATAGTCCTTATTCAATGTGAATTTTGGATTATTATGTGTCAATTGTATCTCATCATTCAAGTTGGAATAGTTGAATGTTACCGAAGCAGTTACCAACTCACCTACCACAGTTTGGTTAAAAATAATATTCGGAACAGAAGTCGTCAGATATGAAGCTTGTGTAACATAGACTGACGTAATATCTTTCCACAAAGTTCCACTCGATTTAAAACGGATTTTTTGGGCAGCAAGACTTATCTGAATATTCTCAAAAGTCAAACTGCCATCTAAAGGCGAAGGATTACCTACATAGGCACTATAAATTTCCGTTTCGTTATTGTTGGCATCCACTTCGTATACATATACATAACCTGTAGCCCATCCATCTCGTTTTACGGTGAAAGACATTTTGTCGGCTGGAGCAGTCAAATC
>DUQS01000055.1 GCA_012837685.1 Bacteroidales bacterium | reverse complement strand
GTGGCATCCGCGGTTGGACGTACAAAAGATACACTAAAAAACTCAGTAATATTTCCAAAGTAATCACAGCCATTGGCGGTTGGAATCCACCGGCTATTGTGGGATTGTGCGAAATAGAGAACCGCCATGTATTGGAACAACTGACGCGTTATGCTCCTCTAAAAGCGTTCCGTTATCAAATAGTGCATTACGAATCGCCGGATATGCGCGGCGTAGATGTGGGACTTCTCTATCAAAAGGACAAGTTCCGTCCAACTGCATCGGAAGCCATTCCTATTTGCTTTCCTTTCGATACGGTAGCTAAAACGCGCGATATTCTATACGTTAAAGGAACGCTTAATAATTTGGATACGTTGCATCTTTTTGTCAATCATTTCCCGTCGCGTTTGGGCGGTGAATTGGCGAGTGAACCGAGACGCATTTATGTTGCTTCCGTTTTGCGTAGTAAAGTAGACAGTATTTTCAATCAATCGGCAATGGCTAAAATAGTGATTATGGGCGACTTCAACGATTATCCGACAAACAAGAGCCTTACGCAAACGCTTCGTGCGACACCCTTTGATACAACAACGACTATTGCACCGCAAACACTATATAATTTGTTCTACACCATGCATACCGACGGCATAAAAGGCAGTTACAAGCACGATGGCGAATGGGGAATGCTCGATCAGATAATTGTGTCCGACGGGCTGTTGCGTACCGATAGCCGTACAGTTGTTGTGCCCAATAGTGCCAATGTGTTCAATCCCGATTGGCTTTTGGAAGACGATGTAAAACAGTTGGGCAAACGTCCTGCTCGCACTTACGTAGGCATGAAATTCAATAATGGTTATAGCGACCATTTGCCTATCTTTGTAGATATTTTGATACGTACCAATACACCTAAATAAAAACTACCAATACAATGAAAATTCAACTTTTTGTGCCTTGCTATATCGACCAGTTTTATCCGCAAACTGCTCAAAATACATTAGAAATTTTGGAACGTGTGGGGTGTGAAGTTAGCTACAATCCCGACCAAACGTGTTGCGGGCAACCTGCCTTCAATAGCGGCTATTGGTCGGAAACGCGCTATTTAGCTGAAAAATTTTTCCGTGATTTTTCGCCTGAAACGCCTATTGTCAGCCCTTCAGGGTCGTGTGCAGGATTTATCAAGCGGCACTATCATAAACTTTTCACCGATGATGCAGAAAAACAAGCTTTGTGTCGCCGTATAGCCGATAATATGTTTGAATTGTCCGATTTTTTAGTCAATCGCCTGAAAATAGAAGATGTAGGCGCAGAATTTCCGCATAAAGTAACGTTTCATGAATCGTGTTCCGCTTTACGCGAATACGGTATAAAGGAAGAGCCGTTCAAACTGTTGTCTCATGTGCGTGGTCTTGAATTGGTGGAGATGGAGGAAAGCGATACTTGTTGTGGCTTTGGCGGCACTTTTTCGGTAAAAAATACGGACATTTCGTCGGCAATGGTCGAAAAAAAAGTGCGCAATGCTATGGCAACGGGTGCTGAATTTATTGTATCAACGGAGGCTTCGTGTTTGATGAACATCAACGGCTATTTGCTTAAACATAAACTTCCGATGCGCGGCATTCATTTGGCAGACATTCTTAATTCTAAAAAATAAAGCACAAATAAAATGGTATAAATTTGGAATTTCACAAAAAAATACTACCTTTGAAAACCATTAAATGATAAAATTTAGTAGTGGAACATACTGTACGACATACAATTACAATAGTGGCAATAGCGTTGCTTGGTAGCTTGTTCCCACAATTGATATGTGCCAATCCCGTACTTCGCGTTGTAGAACGAATTGATTCCGAATTGCTGTTTGGCGATGTGCAAATAGGGCAATCGGCAGTGGAACAGTTCCAATTGTCAGGACTACAATTGCAAAATAACGTTGCGCTGACCATTACGGGAACTGATAGCAACTGTTTTTCCGTGTCGCCAAAGAGTTTAGAGCCAGTGGCGGGTGCGCTGAATGATGTTACCATTACATTAACCTATCAACCGAATGCTGAGGCGGTACAGACTGCACGTTTGGAAGTTGTTTCGCCGAAGACATTTCCCATTTTTATTGATTTGAAGGGCGGAGGCTTAACTCCATTGTCGGTTAGGACAGAGGCAAAAACGTGTGCAATTTACGCTCGCGACGGCGTTGTAGTGTTGCATGCAGACGGAGGTGAATTGGTTGAAATTTACGATGTTATGGGGCAGTTGCTTCATATTTTTAATGCCGTATGTGGCGAAAATCGTGCCGAAGTAGGCAAAAATTGTGTGGTATTGATAAAAATTAGAAATAAAATTTCAAAAATTGTGTTATAAAAATTTGGATAATTAAAATATTAATTGTAACTTTGTAAACCCTATAATGGAAAAATTCAATTTAGAAATTTAATTATTAACACTATTTAATTCAGATTATTATGAGAAAAATTACTTTTTTGGTGGTAGCTTTATGTGCTACAATGTTTGCAAATGCGGCAATAACATTGCCATTGTCGGAAGATTTTGCCGTGTGTGACAAAGGTTCGGCTACAACTACCGGTAGTAATATGCCTGAAATTGGTACAGCAACCTATCCTAATCCTTTTGCATGGGCAACAACACTTACTAAAGTGTACGATGCAGGTGGCATGATAAAATTTGGAGCATCCGGTGCTACCGGAAGTTTAGTTACGGATGTTATTTCAGTAACGAAAGACTCTGTTGTTATCGAATTTGATGCAATTGGTTGGTCTGGTACTTCAGATGTAAATTCTAAAAAAATTACGTATGGCGCAACGACAATTACAATTCAAACAACTCCGGTTGAATTTCCTGTTACACCCGAAAAATTGGAACATTTTAAAGTAGTATTTGCAAAAGAAGAAGGTGCAACTCTAACAATTGCCGGTGGTGGCGTAAAATCACGCTTTTTCTTGGATAATTTGAGCATTACGGAAAAAGACAAAGATTCTTCTGTTGGTGTTGAAATTGTAAAATCTGCTGCTAATGTGTATGGCGCAAACGGAACAATCTATGGTGCTGAGAATGGTCGCATCTACACAATTACCGGAATGGACGTTACCGAACAAAACGGTCGTTTGAATGGTGTGTATGTTGTAAAAATTAATGGTAAAGTACAAAAAGTAATGGTACGCTAATCAAGTGTAAACATTATTATTTATATTGTAAAAAATCCCGATTTTTGTCGGGATTTTTTTGTTATTATCAATTCTTCGGAACTTAATTTTGTAAGCATTTTGAAAGAAAACATGTAATATTTTGTAATTTAATTTGCTATTTATTATGTAAAAGAAGAAAAAAGTGTATCTTTGCAAAAGATATTTTATTTTACTCATCAATTTATTATTTTAGTTTATGAAAAAATTACTTATCGCAATTATTGCTTTTTTGGCAATTTCAGTAGCAACTGTTGAAGCTCAGCCACGTGCTATCGGTGCTCGTGTCGGCTATGGTGTTGAGGCTTCTTACCAACACAGTATAGGAAATAACATGGTCAGTGTTGATTTTGGTCTCCCTGCTTTTCCGGGCATTGAAGCTGCTGCTACTTACGATTGGATTTTCCCGATTACTTCGTGGACTGAGGCCGGAGAATGGAATTGGTACGCTGGTGTTGGTGCTGGTGGTGGTTATAACTGGGCACATCCTTTGGTGATTGGATACAGCATC